>JBLHWU010000144.1:0-17239 GCA_047629355.1 Saprospiraceae bacterium
CATCTTTATTCCGCTATTTTCCTTTTAAAAATAGTTCCGTGATGTAGACCATGCAACGATTTTTAAAAGAAAACTATCGAAAAAATCTTGCTTTCAAATTTTACCCTAATAAATAATGTCACGTACTTATTTCCTATTTCAAAGGTAAACTTTTTTTGATATAAAAAATAATTTTAACATTTAATCAAAAAGCAGAACAAAAAAAACCATCCCCTCGTTTTCGCAAAGAGATGGCTCAAAGATTAAATTATTATGAATATTTTTTATCGTTGAATTTGGACAAAACCCCTCTTCATCTCTCCTTTATTGTACTTAAACATATAGAAGTAAGTACCATCTGGAACAATTAAATTACGGTATTCACCTTCCCAAAGTCCATTTTTAGAATAATTCAAATCACGGAATACCCGGTTACCCCAACGGTCATAAATCAACAGTTCATTCTCTGGAAACATTTCCAAGTTTTGAATCATAAATCCGTCATTTATGTCATCACCGTTTGGTGAGAAACCAGATATTGGTACTGGTTCTGTGCATTCTATCAGTAGGTTAACGGTTGCGATATCACAGCCGTTTTCATTACAAATTTCATAAGTGAAGGCATCGAAACCACAGTATTCCAAATTAGGAGAATACACCACATTATCACCATCAATAATCACCGAACCATTGGCAGGGTCTTCTGTGATATTGAAACTCACAAAGATACCGTTGATTTCGTCGTTTGCTATAACTGGAATCGTTACTGCTTCGTTGATTTGGGTAGTATCGCCGTCAATATTCGCATCTGGCAACAAGCCGCTACTGATGATATTTACGGTCAAAAATACGGTGTCACACAAGTCATTGTCATCACAAATGACGAGTAAGAAATCAGAAGAACCGAGTTCTAAACCTGTGTAATTTACGCAGTTGCCGTCGATGGTGTAATCTAAGTTATCACAGTTGTCACAAGTCACTTCCAATGCACTTGCTGTGCCTGGTACTTGTGCATCATCGAAGCAATAAGTGCTGTCGTTGTTGAGCAATACATTTTGTATAACCGTTTCTGATTCGATGCAGAATACTTCTACCATTAAGGTATCGGTACAGGCATTGTCATCTGTAAAAATCACTTGATGCGTGCCGACAGTCAACCATAAGGTCGTGCCGTTTGGTAGTAAATCAGTACTTGGTTCAAGGTTAGCGTTGCCACCTGTTGCCGTCTGCGTCACTTCAATCATACCGTAAGTGAAAGCTGGATTTCCACCACCGATATTCAAGGTCGATGGGTTCAAATTCCAGATTCCTGTTGGGTCATTATTATTCATAAAGCTGACCAATTCCGCAACGTTATTAAATGTTCCCGAAACAGTCGCACCATTTAAGACCCAAGTGAATTCGTACGGGCCATTATTTCCACCATCCGGAATAATTACCGATGGGTAAGTAAAGGTCGTATCATTCAAACAACCATTCAAGTCGCCTGCATAAGCCACGTCGTTGTCTGTAATTCCGTAGTTCAAAGCATTAGAAAGTGGTACTTCGATACATACGCCAGCCACACCGCCACAATCCGCCGTTTGCGCCAAAGCTTCTTCGTTTGGTACGAAATCTTCACATGGCACATTACATGCTTCTACCGTAATTTCAAATAACGTCGTATCACACACATTATTTACATCGCAAGCAACGAAACAAATAGTGTCCAATCCAGCAAAATCAGGTATTGGACTATAAGAAAAGCAGGTATCACTCAAGAACGACAACGCGCCATTGGTTGGCTGTTGGCAAACAGTGACGCCTTGTAAATCACCTGTCAATTCGCTTAAATTAATGCATAAATCAATGGAGTTCGTACCGCATTCTACCGTATCAATAACCGTTTCTATCATTGGTGCAGATGGGTCGCAATCCGTACCGACCGCCATATTATTCAATTCAATTACACAACCATTTTCGTCGGTCACCGTCACGCTGTAAGGAGTATTTGGTATCAGATTAGTCGCTTCGTTGCTTGTTGAAATATTATCAGACCAAGTGTAGGTATAATCACCTGCACCAATTACTTCGATACTAATTGCACCGTCATTGCCTGCACAAGTTGCATTTTGCATAGTTGGTATTGCAGTGAATTGTACGTCATTTTGTAAGACTTCTGCATTCACGATTTGCTCACAACCATTTTCATCGGTCACCGTAATTTGATATAACCCGACCACCAAATTAGCGGCTTGATTGTCTGTCGAAACATTCGGCTGCCAAGCGTAAATATAAACGCCTGTGCCCGTATTGGTAATCATAATGCTACCCTCCGCCGTACCGCAATTCGTATTGACAGCAATGGCTTCAACTGACCAATCAATTGGTGTATTTTCAACTTCGACTTCCGTCGTCATTTGACAACCGTTCGCGTCCACTAAAGTTACCGTGTAAGTGCCTGAAGCTAAGTTTTCAGCAGTGGCAGTCGTCGAAACATTTGGTGACCAAGTATAAGTCAAATCACTTGGATCATTCGCTACGTTCAAGGTTGCTATACCGTTGTCGTTGCCACAGGTAGTTGGCGTTGATTCTGCAGTAGCAGACCACGTAGGCATGGTCCGATTGATGGTGACAGATGCGCTGGCAGTACAGCCAAATTCATCCGTTGCCAAGATTTCATAAATGCCTTCTGACAAACCAAATGCTGCGTTCGTCGTTGATACAGATGGTGTCCAAACGTAGCTAACGATACCATTTTGGTTCGCTGCCGATAAGGAGATTTCACCGTCCGCATTCATACAAGTCTCGTCCAATTGACTATCAACAGTCAATTGTAAATCACATGGTTGACAATCGTTTGTTATTGCCAAATTTCCTAAAACAACTTGACAACCAGTTGCATCTACTACCGTTACCGAATAAATTTGACTTGCCGTCAATCCTGTTGCTGTTGCAGAAGTCGAAACTGCTGGATTCCAAGTGTAAGTCATCGCGCCAATACCGCCTTGAATAGCTAAGGTCAACGTTCCATCATTTTCTAAACAACTTTCTGGCGTTGCGGTGAAATCAACTTTCAATTCGTCTGGTTGAGTAATTTCAATTTGCACAGAAGCACTACAATTTGCAGTGGTATTTGAAATCGTGTAAATACCTGGCTCTAAGTTAAGAATTGGCGTTACGCCCATTGCACCATTCGCATTTATCACTGCATATTCAATATTTATATTTGAAATAACGGAACCGTTGTTTTCACCAAAACAAGTAATATTCGTCGTCGTAATATCGTTTGCCGTCAAAGTTGCTGCTTCGATATTTTCAATAGCAACAGTTGTTTCAATCACACAATCTGTCGCATCATCGGTAATGGTTACTCCGTAATCGCCGCCAGCCAAATCTGATGCTACATTTGAAGTAGAAACGTTTGGCGACCAAGTATAAGTTAAGTTGCCTTCCATGCCTGAAACCGTAATTTCCGCACTTCCCAATGCACCTTGACAAGTTGGCTGGGTTACATTTTCATTAGCAATTGCTATGTTGCAAACAAATGGTGCAACTTCCACAATCACTATTATGTAGGTAGTATCACACTGATTTGGATTGTTGTTATAACAGTGAACCACGCCAATTTCGTCAGGCGATGTGCCCAAGTAACCCGTTGCTGGTGTCAACGTCACACATTCCCCATCAATGTTTGTGCATTCGACAGTTACTGCATTTCCAGCTTGAAAAATAGTCGCGCTGGTAATCACACCGTCATAGTCCAATTCATTTGTCGTCAAACAAACTTCTTCTTCTCCTTGAATCGTTACGGTCAAAAAGTCGATGCAATCTTCTTCTTCAATATTGAAATAAATTTTTTCATCACAATCAGGAAAATCAGGCAAGTTGATAATCAAAATATAAGTGCCCGGTGCTAAGTCCGTGTATTCATTGCCAGAGGGACTTTGCGTTCCAAGGTTTGGCAACAACAAATATTGATACAAAGATGGGTCAATGCTCATATCAACAGAAATTGAACCGTTGGTTTGACCACACTCTGCATTTTGAATATTTGTTGCATTCACTAAAATATTTGGACAATCGCACACATCTTCTACCGTGATGATTTGTGCATCCGAGCAAGAGTTTCCACAATCATCCGTAGCAATCCAAGTACGCGTCAGGACATAGCCACAGCCATCTGGATTTGCGATTTGCGATTCTACAAATTCAATAGTAACGTCGTTGTCACACAAATCAGTTGCCGTTACATCCGCAGGTACTGACACATCTTCAAATGCTTGATTGATGGTAATATCCTCAGGAATGCCCACCAAGATTGGTTTTTGATCGTCTGCAATTCTAACGATAATGCAAATTTGGCTCATATTTCCACAACCATCATCTGCTTTCCAACAACATTCTAAACGGACAAAATAGCCGTCCACATCGCAATCACCAAAAGTTTCCATTTCCATGAATTCGACATTAACCTCGTTGCAATTATCCGTAGCAGTCACATCGTTTGGACCAAAAGGAATCGCTTCGGTACAGTCATACGTCACAGAATCTCCATCCATCAAACCATCTAATGCTGGATGGTTGAATTCAATTTCTGGTGCAGTCGTATCAACAATCGTAATCAATTGCGTCGTCGTTTCTTCGTGTCCACATTCATCAGTTGCCGTCCAAACGCGGATACATTTTTGCGAACAAGTCGCTTCATCGTAAGGCAAAGTTAAGGTCATCGTATCAACCGTTGGTGGGGAACACATATTGGTTGCTATCAAAATTGGGAACGCTGGTTTCGCTTCATCACACTCAATCGTAATGTCGTCTGGTCCGTCTTCTAAGACCAAATTATCAACCATTACGACGATTTTTTGCTGTGCCCATGCAGCGTTCAAACATTCATCGTAGAATAACCACGAACGCACAATTTTATAAATTTCACAAGTATCACCAAGGATAACTTCTTCAAAATCCATTTGAACATTGTCATCACAATTGTCTGTTACCGTCAAAACGGGAACTGGTGGAATACTGTTGCAATCAACCGTCAAATCCGCTGGTAAATCAATCACTGGTGGCGTGGTGTCAGTAATGAAAACAGTAATCGTAATTTCCGTAAAATTACCGCAGTTGTCTTCCGCGTACCAAGTCAAGGTTCGTTTCAAATAATAACCATCATCTTGACAAACGCCTTCTTCCTGAATTTCTGTAAAATTCGTGATTGGATTCGGGTCACAATTGTCATCATAAACTGCATCGCTTTCCATAATCGTATCCGCTTCGTCACATTCTAAAGTAACAGAACCGCCATTGCTAACACCTGTCAATAAAGGGTTATTGAAGGTAATTGTTGGTGCAGTCGTATCGTTTAAAGTGATTTTTTGTATATTCGTTACCGTGTTTCCACAATCATCCGTTGCCGTCCATTCTCGAATGATAAACATTGGACAAGTGCCTGTAATTGACGCATCAACGAAAGTTAAATCTGGATCAGTATCGCAATTATCAACCGCTTTTACATCAGAAATAATGTCTTCATCACACTCCACCGTCAAATCAGGAATGTTGATGATAAATGGCGCTGCTACGTCAATAAAACCAGCGTCAATACTATTGACAGACTCACTGCCACCGATTGAAAAAGATGCCGTCGTTCCTGTACTTGAGTTAACATCACTATCTAAGCTATCATCGTTTCCTTGGTCTTGTTGTGCATAATCCAAACCAATGCCTGGTACCGCAAAACCTAATGTGTAATTGCCCGATTGTACATTCATAAATAGGTAAAAACCCATCGCATTCGTCAAGCCACTCACCGTCGTTGAGTTGTCCAAATTACTTAAAGTTACTTCCACATTTGCAATTCCAGTCTCCCCTGCATCTTGAATACCGTTATTGTTACAATCTTTAAAAACAAAATCTCCAACGCTTCCGAAAGGTAAAGTGAAACCAGCGGAAAAATTATTGATGCCAATCGTTGGATTGAACGTAATAATAGCCGTTTGTCCAGTAACTGGGTCAGCGTCGCTATCCACGTTATCATTATTTCCTTGGTCTTGTGGCGACCCTTCGTAATCATTATTGCCTGTAGAATCAGCGCTAAAAATAACGTAATAATTACCTGCTGGTAAATTTGGAAATTCATAAACACCACTACCATTGGTCATCGCCGTAGCCACAACCATATCCGCACTATTGTATAAAGTAACGGTCACATTCGCAACGCCTTGCTCATTCATATCAAAAATACCGTCGCTGTCTGCATCTCCAAACGCTACGCCACTCAAGGTTGAGGTTTGGAAAAATCCAGCACCAACATCGTTGTTGTTTCCATTTAATGGATTGAAAGCAATGACATCAGTTTGTCCAGTATTTGGATTAGGGTCAGAATCATTTTGACCATTTCCTGCATTTTGAGAAGAACCAACAAAATTGGTTACGCCATTAGCATTCGTTGTTTCATCAAAAACAATGATGTAATTGCCTGCTTCTAAACCTGGAAAACCATACAATCCTAAGTCACTTGTATTCGTGGTGGTTACTACCGCATTTCCATTGTCTGCATTCAATAAAGAAACCGTCACACCTTCGATACCCATCTCACCAGCATCAGCAAAGCCGTTGCTGTTTGTATCATTGAAAACAAAGCCGCCAATCGTACCATTTGGCAGGTAAAATCCTGCGCTAAGGGTATTGTCATTACCTGCGGTTGGGTCAAAATTAAAATTAGCCGTTTGACCAGTCGTCGCATCTGCATCGCTGTCTAAAGCATCATTGTTGCCTGCATTTTGAGGTGAACCAAGGTAATCGGCGTTGCCTGTTGCTCCAGAATTAAAGACGATATAATAGTTGCCAGCTAGCCGATTTAAAAAACTGTAAGCGCCATTTGCAGCAGTGGTTGCAATGCTAATTTGGTTTCCGTTGGTATCAAATAACGTTACGCTTGCATTCTCTAAACCTTGCTCGCCATTGTTTAAAGTACCATTTGAGTTGCCATCTATCCAGACAAAACCGCCAATAGTTGCTGCTGCAAAATAACCTGCGCTAATGTTATCAATAGAACCGTTGACAGGGTCAAAAGCGAAAATCTCCGTTGAGCTATTATTTGGATTTGGGTCGCTATCTACATCATCGTCATTGCCCTCGTTTTGAGGAGAACCTTGGTAATTTGTTACATCTAACAAGTTAGTTGACACATCAAAACTAACCATATAATTTCCTGGAGGTACATTGGTAAAAACGTAATTTCCACTGCCATCGGTGAACGCGGTTTCAACAACCACATTATTGTTATCGGTATCTTGCAAAATAACAGTTACGGCTATAATCGTTCCTTCGCCAGCGTCTTGAATCCCATTGGCATTGCTGTCCACAAAAACAGCTCCTCCCATGTTTGCATTTAGAGAAAACAAACCTACATCCCAAGTTTTATCATTGCCATTATCTGGCTCAAAATTGAATATTTGCGTAATTCCAGTCACTTGATTCGGGTCAGAATCAATTGTATCATCATTTCCTACGTTATCCATCGCAAACATATAATTGGTCATGTTTGCTGCGTTATTCCTATTAAATTCAATAACATAATCGCCAAATTCGATATTCAAAAAGCAGTAAGTACCGTCAGGATTGGTCGTCGTTGTCATCACTAAATTCAAATCTCCATCGTATAAACTCACATTTATACCACCAACACCAGTTTCGCCATTGTCATTAAGCCCATTGTTATTAGCATCGTTAAATGTCGCGCCACCCAATTGAGCAACAGGGTTAACATTTGTACCCGTAAAACCGAAACCATAAGAATGATTAACAAAGCCTTCACCGCCTGTATTTACCGTAATAGATGGATAACCTGCAAAGTTTCCAGGCATTTGATTGCCTGCAAGAAGCGCATCCGAATCCGTTTTATCAGGAGTGTGTCCGCCGCCCACATCTGGATTGGTGACAAACAATGAATTATTTAATTGAGCAGAAGATGGGTCAAATTGTCCACCTGTACCCGCTATGATATGGTACGTTGTTGTCGCTTCAATTGTACCACTATTCAAGGTTGTTTCATTAAAATTATAATGTCCAGTAGCCGTTGTTGTCGTCGTTCCTAATTCGTTTCCAGCATTGTCAATCAACGTAACATTCACGCTTGCCAAAGCAGGCTCGCAAGCATCTTGCACACCATCTTCATTAAGGTCATCCCACATATAACCGCCAATTTCTAAAGGCGCACCCAAATCACACATGGTAATCAAAGCTCCTAATCCATTCGCTTTTGAGAAGGTAGAAATACTTGAATTTCCGGTTTGGAACAATCGATAACCTCGAAAACGCGTCTCTCCTGTCGTGTTGCTCATGTAATTGACACCACCAATATTCAAGCTTGTACCCAATGGGTCAAGCGCAGTCGTCGCCACTTGTCCAGCACCTGGATAAAATGCCAAATCCCCTTGCGCCGTTTCAGAATGCGGCGTATTGGTTGAAGAGACTGGAAAGTTGAATAAATCATTGAAATAAAACTCTCCGCCGCCAGGTCCTTGCATATTTCCAACACCAGAAAAATTACCAGTTGTTGGTGCATTTCCTGGAATTTCACCCACATAATCAGCCGTTAAAGTACCTACCGTTGCATTATTTTCTAAAACATAAGTTCCAGCATTGTAGTGTGCCCGTAAAATGTCACCACCAGAGATACTGGTCATCAAAGGTGTAGTTCCGATTACTGGCCAGTTTTTATTACCCAATTGATGTCCCATTCTGTCCATGAAACCCAAAATCATTGAACCGTCAATATCAATTTCAATATCTGATAATACTGGTGTTGGATAAACGAAAGTTGTATTCGCGTGACATTGCGTCGGCATCGCACCACCCGTCAGCCAAGGATACCAGCCAGCAAAGTTTTCACAATTAGTTGCATTCGCCGCATAGCCTTTGGTATAATCCAATGAAAAATTGATTATTTCAGAAAAAGTGTTGCCATTCAATTGAAAAACATACGCCTGCAAATCACCCGCATCATCCGAACTCGAAGCATCACAAACACCACCTGCATAAACAGTATTTCTGAAAATTTTCAACGCAAATGGTCGAAAAACACCTCCTGCGCAACCGGGGTCAGGCAATGGATAAGCATCCACATCCGCCGCAGTTGGTGCGCCATTACTAATATCAATCGAATAAACAGTTTTATCAAAAAGATTGACTAGCCATAATTTACCATCATTATATTGTAATGCACCAATACCTTCTGTTGCTACTTTATCGTAAGCCGCCGCATCATTGGAAGTGTCTTCTACTGCCGTTGGTAAATTCCGACCAGCTGGTCCATTTTCAGGAATACTTCCAACATCGATACCCAATGATTCCACATCTAAAAATTCCGTAATCGTTGGGTTATTTAGGTTACTGGCATCCATTGAATAAATACCGCCAATGCCCAAAGTCCCCATTCCAGCAAATCGTTTGATGAATGCGGACACATATAAAGTCTTATTCTCCCGGTCAAAAGCTAAACCGTAAGCGGAGCCAATTTCCCATGCATTCGCCAATTCATTCGGCGCAGGATTACTGTTTTCATTGTCCCAATTGAAAGACACCAACGCGTCTATTGCTGCTGCTTCCGAACCTGCACCCAGCGGATTACCGTTTACAAAACAAGTCGCTGCCATACCAGGATTTTCTTGGCAGAAATCTATTGGGTTGGCAAAACTGGCGTTCGCACCACACGAAGGTGAAGTGATAAATTGTACTGATGGCCCACCAGCACTACCGCTGCGTCCATCGTTATATTCTAAGAAGGAAGGTGGCAAAAATTCCAAACGATAAGCATCACCATCAGTTAAGTTATTGAAAAAATACTCGCCGAAGCCATCTGTTGTGACGGTATTGACAAGGTTACTGCTGCCATCTGCGAGACAACCGTAGAGATAAACTTGGACACCACCGATGCCTGCATCCTGGTCGTCTTCCCCATTATAGTTGAAGTCACCGACCACTTTTCCACCAATCACACCCGTGCCACCGGGGCAAGGGGCAATCATCATTGCAGCAGTATTTTGTAAATAGCTTTGGGTAGGCAAATCGAGAGAAGAGATGCTTTCCTTGATTTGACTTTCCAGTTGTAAAAGAATTTTCTTTGCAAAACTGTTCGCAGAGGTCTCCTTATTCGCTTTCATCAAATTTGGTAACATTAAAAATGCAACCAATGTAAAAAGCGCAATACGAGTTAAATTGGGCGTGTAATAGTGTCTAAGTTTACTCATAATAAAAAATCTTTGTAAAAAAAAATTTAGTCAAAAAATCAAGTTCAAAAAATTAAACATGAGCAACATTCTTAACTTTTCATTCTCAATTCTCGATTAATTTTCAATACGGTTTTCAAAGTTTAATATGAATTTGCGTTATTCAGCAAATGCAAATAGCTGTATTTGACTCCAATAGTTTAGAGTAAAACAGCAGATTTTGTAGTGTCCATTTTTTTTTAAAAACCAATGACAGAAAATAAATATTCTAAAAATTTCTCAACTAAAATTGTCGCAAAATAGTCTGGTAATCATTCATTTAAATATTAAAAAATAATGCGTGATGACCAATGTAATTCTTTCTTTTTCTTGCAAAAAATTATAAAAATAAAACCTTATAAACTGTTAATTTTAAATATTTTATGAATATAAATTAAGCAACTTTAAGTATTAACAACAATTTTATTTTCAACTAAGGAAGGGTAAAATACAATTCATCTTTGTTCGTCTATAATAAGACAGTGCAAAAACTGTGACAAGATTGAAGGTTCAATTTATTTATTTAAGCCTTTAAAAAATTAAGTACTTTTAATATCAAAAACTTGGTGTGGGTATTGCATATATAAATTTGTTTGGTCTATTTTTTTGGCTCTACGGTGAAAAGTGTGGGTCAATATGAGAAGCTCGAAAATCATAAGATTTTCGAGCTTCAAAAAAAACAATACGCGTTACCTGCGGCAATGCGGGAGGGGAGTTTGAGGGAGAAAACGGTTTTTGCAAAACCCACTCTTCTCCCTCAAACTCCCTTTGTTAAAACGTATCCACAGTTTTCACCGTAGTGCCTAAAAAGTAAACATCTTTTGTCATTTCGACCGAAGTGGAGAAAAAGAACAAAATAAACGTTGTTAGTTGGCGGACTTATTATTTTACCGTTACTTAACTAGCCGTAAATTAGGGCATAATATTACACACCGTTTAATCAGAAAAAATGTGCTGAGTTTCACTTGGATACATCACGTAATTTAAGTCTTCGCCGTTAACAAAATGGGGTCAAAAAATTCGTTTTTCGATTGAGTAAAGAACATAACCTAACTAACACAACACCCTCCTTGCATTGACTTCATTGGTCAATGTGAAATTCTGCGATAGCAAAGTTATTTTTCACCTATTCGACTTTTCACTCCATCTTTTTCAGTCTCAACTCTGCAATATTTCATTGTAAACAACTGTCTCTTTCCATAAATCCTTAATTCCATTAAGAGTTAATCACTAGGTGATTTTGCGAATTCGATAGTTTCTTTTACACAAAAACAGCCAATTTTAATGCCTATTTTGCTCGATTTCATCGGGTTATTTACACGAATTCTTACACTTTTACAGAAAACAAACTTTTTTTGGCGGTGTATCAAATGTAATGCTTTTTAAAGTGACAACGAAGACAAATCATAACTTTGTAGTAACCACACTCAAAGCTTATGTATATATATATATTGTCCAAGTTGCCACAGCACAAATATAAAAAAGAATGGTCATACTTATTATGGCAAGCAGAACCATCGTTGCAATTGCTGCGGTCGTCAGTTTGTTTTGAATAATAACCATACGAAATCAGAGCGGCTAAAATCACTCATCAAAAATTCTTTGAAAGAACGAATACCCCTTCGTGGTATTTGTAGAATTTTTGATGTCAGCCTTACTTGGTTACAGTCGTTTGCCCATTTATTTTGGGAACAAACTCCTGATGACTTGGGACTTAATCCTGCAGTTATAAAAAAGATAAAACGTCTGCAAGTCTTTGGTATTCAGGCAGATGAGTTATGGTCTTTTGTCCAGAAAAAAGCGAATAAACGATGGATTTGGGTAGCTTATGATCCTGTACATCGTTTGGTAGTTGCCTATCATATTGGTGGGCGAGGCAAAAAAGCAGCAAATAAATTTTGGAACAAGATTCCAGAAATTTTAAAAAACTGTTTTTTTGAAACGGATGATTGGCAAGCTTATCGAAGCATTATTCCTTCAGAAAAGCATAAAGTCGGAAAAGACTTAACTTTTTATATTGAGGGCTTCAATCCTACAATCAGAGCCAGAGTTAGTCGTTTAGTCCGCACATCTCTATCGTTCTCCAAAATAGATAAATGGCATAATTTAGCTATTGGATGGTTTTTCTGGTAATTTAATTTAGAACGGCAGCATTACATTTGATACACCGCCAACCCTCTTGCATGTAAAATTTCAGGAGAATTTGGGTTATATTTTGAGGCAATTTCCCCATATTCTTTGGCTTTTTCATAATCCCGTAAAACGGTGTAAGCAAGAATAATGGTCTGATAAGCATGAACATTAAAAATATCAATTGCTAAAGCCTTTTTAGCAAAACCTATCGCTTCTTTGTACCTTTTTAATTGATACATTCGTTGAGCCCTGACAATTTGTTTATCGAATTCTTCCAAAAAAATCGCATATTAAATTTCAAAATACCAATCTCAAATTAATTCAAAAACTCACTGCCCCAACTCCTTTAAAAACATCTCCCTAACCTCTCCAATCTTCTCATTCAAATTCTCCTTACTCCAATCCTCCACCGAAATCGCCTCCTTCACAATCACCTCAATCGCTGTCGGTCGAAACACATTCGACCCCCGCGGCATCGCATCGTGTGCATTCCGAATCACAATCGGCACAATCGGCACACCAGCTTCCATTGCCATGTGAAAAGCGCCTTTTTTAAACTGCCCCAACCGATAATCCCGACTCCGCGTTCCTTCCGGAAAAATAATGATACTCATTCCATTTTTCAAGGCTTCAACGGCAGGTTTCATCGCTGCAATCGCTTTTTCTTTGTCTTTTCTATCAATAAAAATCACGCCAGCAGCGGTCATCATTTGTCCGATAATCGGCATCATTTTCAACTCTTTCTTAGCAATACCCGTCGCATTTTTACGAATTAATTTAGCTGCAATAAATAAATCTGCACTACTCTGATGATTAAAAATGAAAACGGCAGGACGGTGATTCCACAAGTTTTCCTTATTTTTAACCACCAATCGAATGCCCGCCATATTCGTCACTAAATCACCTACCGTAGCCATCAATGAATTGGTGCCTTCGCGCCAAGATAGACTGGTCGCGCCCGAAATCATACCGTTCAAAGCTGCTGGAAATAAAGCGCCCAAAGCCAAACCTGTTCGCGCCATATCCATTGCGCCTGCTCCTGGCTCGTCATAAAAACGACTCACGGGCCAGCCATTTTCAAAGGCCAATGCGGCCAATTTTGTATCTGGATTTAGCGGTCGCGGATTGCCCACAATTTCCAATAAGGGCATATCTTCAGCGCTGTCTGTATAAAAATAACTTTTCGATAAGTCTAAATCAAATTGCTTCACCAACTCCTTCGCAGCGTACGCTTTTCCTTCCCCCCAACAAACGGGTTCTATCATATTTCCTGTAAAAACTCCCTTCTCAACTTCCATCCGCGTACACATCACATGCGGAATTCCCAAATCTCGAGCAATCGGGTCAACTTGGTACGGCGTTGCTGCCGAAATAATCGCTACCGTATGTCCTTTCGCTAAATGCGCCGCCACCAATGCCCGTGATTCTGGGTAAATGGTATGTGCCAAATGTTTCAAATATACCTCCTCCCCTACTTCGATAAACAGTTCCTCTTTCACTCCTTTCACTCCCTTCGCGCCGACTGCTGCCAAGCCTGCAAAGTTGCCATTTCCACGCGCATAAACGAGTACGCCAGCAAATTGTGCTAAGATTTCCTTCCGACTCATTCGTCCACTCAACAGGCGCGTTTGGAAAAATTCTTTGGCAGAAAAACCTTGAATCAAGGTCCGGTCAAGGTCAAAAAATGCACCAATATGTGCCCCACTCTCTCCTTCTAAAACTGGGCGGGTAACGGCTTCCGTTTTTGAACCAGGAACAATGTCGCGCTCAATTGGAATTGCGGGCAATTCTACTTTTGGTCGCTGTAAAGTGATGCCTTGCAATAATTTTACTCGATTGGCAACATCATTTAATTTGGTCAACAATTGGTCGATTCTTTCGCGCTGTGGGTTTTCGGCAGAAGGAATAATTTCGAGGTGTTTCACAAAGCGAATTCCATTTAATAAAAACGGCTTGGAAACAGATCCCAATCGCTGAATACGTCCCTGCCAGTGCATTTCTTCACCGAGAAATAGACAGTTGTCCATAAACTTCTTCTCATCAAAAACATACGCCGTATCCCAACTTTGCAAAGCATAGGCCACCACTCGATAAGCATCTATATAGCTATATAAAACGACGGGCGAAATCACCAGACTCTGGTTTTCCATAAACGCCTTGACATCTGTATCTTGTTTGAAAAAATAGTCTTGCCAATCTGCTTTTAGAAAAGTTAAGTTCTGTTCTATTTCTTCCGTAAAAATTGATTTTTTAGAATAAAAGAATTCAAACTTGAATAAATCCCGCAAGTTCATCACCTCTGTCCAAAACGTAAACGCTCGCTTTTCCAAGGATACTTCTCCTGCTTTTAATAAAGCCAATTCGATGAAGGCCTGATGATATAAGTGATGCACCGACATATTTGCATAATAAGTCGCCTGCAGATAATTCGAAGAATTGATGACATATTTAGCGTTCAGACTTTCGCCTTTTTGCTGTATTAAATTCGCGCTTCGCAACAAGGCCAAAGCGGATTGTACACTCACACCAATTGGCTGTCCACGGTCAACTAAAGCATCTCCTTTATGGCTTTCGACCAAGCGCATGAGGTTGACAATATCGCTTTCAATCGCCCGTTTAGTCAAAGAAAATTTACTCAATAAAGAAATACAAATCAACGAAGCAGTCGTCACCGGCGTGACTTTATTGATGCCATGTACCAATTCAAGCGCAAATCTAGAAATCGGCTCGTTCGCTTCTTTCATATCGGACGATTTCAACATCAGCGGTATTTCTCCCGTTTCATTCATATCGACCGGCTCCCCAAATCGGAGGGAAATCTTCCCAAAATTATCGCCCATTTTACGAATATAATTCATAAACCAAGCGAGACTTTCGGGCGTCTTACTTTTCCCACGCATCTCCTCCGTCATGTCTTTTACATCAGGAATCAGGTCATAAACGATGGAAACCGGCACATATTTAACTTCTTGTCGCGTATCTTGTTCCGCTTCTTTGATGTATTTTAAAATCCCCATTTTCGGCCAAACAAGCTTCCCCGTCCGCGACCGTGTCCCTTCAATCGCCCACATAAAATGCCCCTTACTCTGCACTAAACTTGAAATAAAAAACCGCAACACCGCCTTATAAATCAAATCATCTTTGAACGACCGCCGAATAAAAATCACCCCGTTCTGTCGCCCTACCTGCGCCAAACCCGGAAACGCCATATTGATGCCCGCAAACGTATAAGGCAAGGGCAATCCATGTCGCACCAAGACCACACCCAAGACCATCATATCAATATAAGTCTTGTGCGTCATCACATAAGCTACAGGGTGTCGCCGTGCAATTTTCGCCAATTGCCGCACTTCTTCGGGATTGATGTCAATCGTTTTGTCGTACCCTCTCGATAAGATATACTGCGCCGCCTGAATGCTCAAAATATTACCAACCGGCTGCTGCACCGTGTACAATTCTTTCAAGCATTCTTTCGCTTTTTTTTCAACTTCTGATTGGGAAAAGCCAGTTTGCTTGGCGAGGTCAGCCAGCATTTTTAGGTATAAGGGATGTGTGAGTATGTTTTCCATGTGTCGTTCGCTTCTTTTTGGTTACTATTTCAAACTTTTAGAAAAAGATGCAATATAGGAAAAGGGATTGAAAAATTAGAGGGTGGATTTGAAATGAATCTTTGAAGGTTTATTTTGCCTATCATTTTAGCCCACATATCAAAAAGAAAAAATCAATCAAACTTTAGTACGTAAAGTGGCTTCTGCCACTGAGTCTTATTCTTGTCGTTTTTGATGCCCACTTGCGGTCGCATGGTTTTTAGCTTTACAGCAAATTGTTGAAGTGCGGTATCCTAATACCATTGTTGGACGATTTGAAATTTAGATATTTCACCACGTTTAGTTTCTGGACTTTTTTTAATGTTTAGCACTTCTTTGTACGTTTCTGAATCAAATGTAATTAGCGTGTCAATGCGAGCTTCTACCAATTCTTTAATTTCAAAATTAGTTAGCGGCAATGAATTTTTATTGAAATTTTCTATAGGATAAACGGCTCGATTATTAGTTATGGGTTCTTGATAAAATATTTGATAGAGCATCTCGTCCGTATTGCCTTTCAAGATTTTGGACTTTTTAAAATCAAAATTATGAGTACTTAAACGTGACCATATTAGGTCTTTTCGATTAATATTAGAATCAAACGTTGCAGATTGGGGCATATTTATCCAGCCAAAACGGGCAAAAATCTCATCATCATATATCTGTTCCGTACAATCATCATTCATAACAATTGGAAAAGGGATAATTGGTGAAATAGCGACTACTTTAGAAGTCAGTTCTTTTTTCCTTTCATGGTAATACCAAAATTGTCTAATAATAAATGAAGGCTTAGTCGGTACAAAGTATCCAGTTTCATGAATAAAAGTACCTTTAAGATTTGTAGGATTTAATTTAATTCCACTTTTATCAATTAGTACTAACTCTTGCATTGAATCCCAACTTATTCTTCTTTTTTTGAAATCTAAAAATTGAGTTTCTTTGTTTTGAATCAATCGACCCAATTCATATTCCAAGATTCTACTGGAAGATTGAACCGGCAAATCGGTAAAGTCGGATTTTAAAGTCTGTAATGTGCTCGTTATCAATTTAGGTCTTTCTCTTTTGTATTGATATCCTCTTTTTAGCGTTTCATTATCATTATTACTAAAGTGAAAAAGCGTTTCCGTTTCTGCCGCCCAAGTGATATTTGGGTCATTTAGCAAAGCTGCGTCTTGGGGTATGTTTCTAAGCTTGGACACTTCATTTAGTCTAAAAAATCAAAAAGGCGTAAAACTGTGACAGAAAATATTGGAAAATTCATTAGTATTTCAGAATTTGCGAGATGTTTAG
>JBLHWU010000145.1:0-17147 GCA_047629355.1 Saprospiraceae bacterium
GATTTTGAATAATTTCACCCTAATTTATCACCAAATCTTATTCTGTTATTTCAAAGAACTTCTTTTTATGTGGGTTTTTAGAGTAGACTCACTTGTAGCTCGACAGATATGCACATGAATTACATGAATTACATGGATTACACGAATGATGCTTGTATGTATATGTTTTCAGCAGGACAGGCGACTCGAATGGAAAATTATGTATCAAGTAGCTTGCAAAACTTAATTAGCAACGGAGCGAATGTATGTGGCGGTGGCAGCGATGGAAATCCAGCAACTTGTACACATGGTATTCAAAACGGAACGGAAACAGGTGTTGATTGTGGTGGAGCTGCCTGTCAGCCTTGTAAAGTTGACCCAACTTGTGAAGATGGTGTTCAAAACGGACAAGAAACTGGTATTGATTGTGGTAGACCGGATTGTCAACCTTGTCAAACGGGCAATGATTGCGACGCACCAACGAGTGTATCGGTAAATGTAGCGAGTGAATCTACGGCAATTGTGACTTTCAATGCAGCACCTGAAGCGTTTGAATTTGAAGTGACTTACCAAGCACAGGGCGGCGGTTCACAAACGGTTACGACAAATGATACTTATGTGATTTTGGATGGCTTGGCTGGGGAAACGACTTACCAAGTGCAAGTCCGAGCGGTTTGTCAAGATGGAACTTTGCAAGCAGCAACGACACAATTTACAACACCTGCTGGTACCAGTGGCGACTGTGAATGTGGCGAAGATACCCACATCGGCTTAGCATTGACTTTGGATAATTATCCTGAGGAAACGGAATGGCAGTTGATTAGCGACAACGGCGAAATCGTAGCACAAGGTGGTGATTATTCAGAAGCTGGCGCAACGATTGAAGAATCAACTTGCTTGGAAGACGGTTGCTATACATTCTATATCACAGATGCTTATGGTGATGGAATCTGCTGTTCTTACGGCGACGGTTCTTTCACAATTGTAGACAGCAATGAAAATGTCTTGGCGAGTGGTAGTGATTTTGGAGACTTTGCAACCCTTGATATTTGTGTGGACAGTGGTGAAATTGACATCATTGAATTCCGAAAAGCGGAGAAAGATTTGACGCAAGCACAGATTGCAAAGAAGCCACAAACGATGAAGTCTAAAAGCAATTGATGGCTTCATCAATGAAGAGCTAATCTTGAATTGATGGCAATTTCTCGTTCTTAATTAATTACTTACTAACCTGAAAACTCAACAGATTTTAAAATAGTTGATTTTTCATACAAATGACCCAATTTAACTCAACATGGAGTGGTAAATTATAACAAAAAGTTGCTAAAAAATTAAGAAACGAGAAAATCGCAAAATTTTCGAGCTTCAAAAAACATAATACGCACTGCCTGCGGTAGCGCGGGTGAAATTATTGAGGGATAAAAGTGATTAATACCTAACTTTATTTGGCAAAAGGTCAAAGTGAAAAATCTGTTGAGTTTTCAGTGTCTAAAAATTTTATCCGATTAATTGCTACGTGTTACTTAATTCTCATGCCTAACCCATTTAATATAAATTTTTGATTTGCTTTTTTAGGTAAGACCTGAGTCAATAACGTTTGATTTGAGTCTTACTTTTTTGCATTTTCCCAAATAAAATACCAACTTGCATCCAAAATCACAACCATCAATGTATAAAAATTTTGAATTAACCTCTTTAGCCGCTTTTTTCGACGACGACCAATTGGTCGTTCATGAGTATTTGGAAGTTGTCGTAGACGATTGGTTTGGTTTAAAACAGGAATTAGAAATAGCAATTGAAAATAAGAATTCCAAAGAATATCGCAGTATTGTTAACCGAATGTTGGCACCTATGCGTTTATTGAAAATGGCAGAGTTGCAAAATCTGTTGAACAATGGGAATGCTAGAATAGATTTATCTGATGCCCCCGAAAATCAAATTTATTTCAGAGCCCTTTTGGATAAGGTAGCTGATTTTTTAGAAGAATTAACAGAATCGCTTCCAGCCATAAAAAGTGCTTGATTTTTGCGAGTTTTCTTCCCTACTCTCTAAATATCGTTTAACAAAAGTTTATTTGAATTTAAACAAGAGAAGTTTGAGGATGAAAAATGATTTTGTAAAAATCATTTTTCATCCTCAAAAATCCTACGCGTGCTGCCGCAGCCAGCAGGCAGTTGTTTTTATTGGAGCAAAAAGATTTGTAATATTCTCCAGATAGAGAAGTCAAAAAAAACTTTTTTACAGTTACTAAGGAGAAGCTTAACTTCTTTTTTACCTTTGCGCCCATGCAGATTACGGCACATGAAATAGCACACATTTTAAACGGGACTTTAGAAGGGAATTCAGCAGTCACCGTTTCTCAACCAAGTAAAATTGAAGAAGGAGGGAAGGGTACACTCACCTTTTTAGCCAATCCAAAATATGAGCAGTACGCGTATGCTACTGAGGTGTCTATTTTATTAGTGAACGAGGGTTTTAAAGCCAGTCAACCTGTTTTAGCAGAAGCTATTATTCGAGTAAAAGATGTGTATGCAGCAGTTGCGAAATTATTGCAATTGTTCGAAAATCAGTTAGTTGATAAGAGAGAGGTTTCCAGTCAAGCTTTTGTTGACAGCACTGTTGAGGTTGGTAAAAACGTTTCTGTTGGTACATTTTCTGTTATTGAAAAAGAGGCTAAAATTGGTGCAAATTCTATAATCTTTCCACAAGTTTATATTGGTAAAAATGCTCAGATTGGTAAAAATGTCATTCTTTATCCTGGCGTGAAAATTCATCACAATTGTGTGATTGGAGACAATTGTATTCTACATTCAAATGTAGTCATTGGTGGTGATGGATTTGGTTTCGCACCAGAAAAAGACGGTACTTACACCAAAATTCCGCAGATTGGAAACGTTATTTTAGAAAATGATGTAGAAATTGGCGCAAATACGACAATTGACCGAGCAACGATGGGTTCAACTCTTGTAAAGCAAGGGACAAAGATTGATAATTTGGTAATGATTGCGCACAATGTAGAGATTGGAAAAAATACTGTAATTGCTGCCCAGGCGGGTTTTGCAGGTAGCGGAAAAATTGGCGACAATTGCCGAATCGGTGGTCAAGCAGGTTTCGTTGGACACATTACAGTAGCCAACGGTGCACAAGTGCAAGCGCAGAGTGGAGTAGCATCGCCGATTAAAAAAGAAAATACAGCAGTTTACGGCTCGCCGGCTTTAGATTATAAAAATTACTTGAAATCGTACGCGGTTTTTAAACAATTGCCAGAATTGGTGAAGCGGATAAATGAACTGGAAAAAAAATTAGCAATGAACAATGAACAATGAACAATCGAAATCAGCATTGCTAATTGCTAATTAAAAAGTACAAGCCTTATGAATCAGATTACTATCAAAAAAGCCGTTAGTGTAGAAGGTGTCGGTCTGCATACGGGCAAGTCGGTGAAATTGACATTTCACCCTGCGCCAGTCAATCATGGGTACAAATTTCAGCGGATTGACTTGGAAGACAAACCAATCATTCGCGCCGAAGTGGGTAGCGTGACTTCAACTTTACGAGGCACGACAATTGCCAAGGGCGAGGCTTGCGTGAATACCATAGAACACGCACTATCAGCGATTTATGGCTTAGGAATTGACAATGTACTGATAGAAATCGACGGACCAGAAGTACCGATTATGGATGGAAGTGCCGCGCCGTTTGTAGCAGCTTTGCAAGAAGCAGGAAGGGAAGAACAAGAATCGGAACGAGATTATTTTATCGTGACGGAGCCGATTTCGATGGTAGATGAAGAGACAGGGACGGAGTTATTGGCATTGCCGAGTGATGATTTTCAGGTGACGACGATGATTGATTTCAATTCGGAAGTTTTGGGGCAGCAATACGCGTCTTTGCACAATCTGGAAGACTATGCGAAAGACATTGCCTGCTGTCGAACCTTTGTATTTTTGCACGAATTAGATTATTTATTTGAGCAAAATTTAATCAAAGGCGGCGATTTGGACAATGCACTCGTTATTGTTGACAGATTGATGAATCAAGACGAATTGGATGCTTTGGCCAAGAAGTTGAACAAGCCAAGTGTCAAAGTGCAAAAGGAAGGAATCTTGAATACGACTGATTTGCACTTTAGAAATGAACCGGCTCGTCATAAATTGCTGGATGTAATTGGTGATTTAGCTTTGGTTGGCAAACCAATTAAAGGAAAAATCGTAGCGACAAAGCCGGGACATAAAGCGAATGTTGATTTTGCTAAAATCTTGCGAACGCATTATAATAAGCAGCGAAAACTCAAGGGCAAACCAAAGTATGACCCGAGTGTTGAGCCACTTTTTGACACCATGCAAATTGCGAAATGGCTGCCTCACCGCTACCCATTTTTGTTGGTGGACAAGATTATTGAAATGTCGGATAAACATGTTGTCGGGGTGAAGAATATCACTTTTAATGAACAGCTTTTTCAGGGGCATTTTCCAGGAAATCCAGTGTTTCCAGGTGTTTTGCAAATAGAAGCGATGGCACAGGCAGGGGGTATTTTGGCATTGTCAAAACAAGAAGACCCAAGCAATTGGGATACTTATTTTATCAAAATTGATAATACCAAATTTAAAAATAAAGTAGTTCCAGGCGATACTTTACTGTTGAAACTAGAATTAATGGGACCAATTCGTCGCGGGATTGTACAAATGTATGGAACGGCGTATGTCGGTGATAAAATTGCCTCTGAGGGGGAATTGACGGCTCAAATTGTCAAGAGAACGTAGTTTAATTAGATTTCGATTTCTGTAGCTTAAATAGAAGTAAACTATTTATTAAATTTGCAATATTTGTGAAAAGGAATAATATATTTAGAAATTAGCACAATAACAAAGCAGTTTTTTCTTTTAAAGAACCTAAATAAGTGAGCATAACTGCTTATTTGAGACTTTTAGGTTTTTTTAAAAGGAAAAAGGATGAGTTAGGATGCGTAAGTTATTATTTTTCAAGTCCCCAAAAAGGCTTATTTAAATTTTTTCATTGAAGAAGAGAACAGACACCAATACTTTTAAAATGAATTTGACCGAACAACCCAATATTATGAATGAGAGTGGATTACGGTTTATCCATCCGAATGCGAAAATCGGTAACAATGTGACGATTCAACCTTTCACGACGATTGGCGAAGATGTAGTTATCGGCAACGATGTCTGGATTGGTTCGAATGTGTCAATTATGAATGGCTCGCGCATTGGCAACGGCTGTAAAATATTTCCGGGTGCAGTCATTGGTGCGGTACCTCAGGACCTGAAATTTAATGGCGAATACTCGACGGTAGAGTTGGGCGAAAGTGTGATTGTACGAGAATATTGTACGCTGAACCGAGGAACAAAAGCAAGCGATACCACGAAAATTGGTGATCATAGTTTGTTGATGGCTTATGTGCACATTGCGCATGATTGCCAAGTCGGAGAGCGTTGTATATTGGCAAATAACGTGACTTTAGCGGGGCATATTGATGTGGGAGATTTTGCAATTTTGGGGGGCTTGGTAGCCGTTCATCAGTTTGTGAAAATTGGGGAGAGTGCATTTATCGGTGGTGGTTCGTTGGTTAGAAAAGATGTTCCGCCGTTTGTAAAAGCAGCGCGAGAACCTTTGTCTTACGCTGGTGTCAACTCTGTTGGGTTGAAACGGCGCGGTTTTACAACAGCTCAAATCCACGAAATTCAAGATATTTATCGACACTTATTTGTCAAAGGCTATAACGTCAGTCAGGCGGTAGAAATCATCGAAGCGACTTTGAATGTGACGCCTGAGCGGGATTTAATTTTAGAATTTATCAAAGCGGCAGACCGAGGCATTATGCGTGGTTTTCGCCATTTGAATGGAAAAAAAAATACTAAATCCAACGGTGAAGCTAGTAAAAGCATCACTTCTTCTGATGCCTTGGATGCGGAAAATGATGGATTGACGAAAAAAGTTAAAGGATGGTTGGGACTTTAATTGGTTTATTAATTATTGCTTGACTGGTCTAATGGAATAAATAAGTCATTTTACAGAATCTTCCGTGCGCCGAAAAAGAACTATATGACAATTTCCTTGGAAAACGTTTCGAAGCGTTATCGTTTTGAATGGATTTTAAAAAAAATTGATTATCAATTTTCGAAAGGAAATGCCTACGCCATAACTGGACCGAATGGGTCTGGAAAATCTACTTTTCTAAAAATCTTATCTGGGCATCTTACGCCGTCGAAAGGAGAAATTCAATATGCGTTCAATAATCAAAAGGTGTCTGTGGACAATGTTTTTAAAAAGTTGAGTTTTGCTGGTCCGTATATTGATTTGATTGAAGAATTTACCTTGTGGGAAGCGATTGAATTTCATCAAAAATTTAAACCTGCACTCAATGGGTTGCAACCGCAAGATTTACTTGATATTTTAAAATTTCCAAAAGCAAAAAACAAGGATGTTCGGCATTTTTCATCGGGCATGAAACAGCGATTGAAGCTCGCTTTAGCCTTGACTTCTGATACACCACTGTTGTTTTTGGATGAACCAACTACGAATCTTGACCGGCAAGGAATGGAATGGTATCAAGGTTTGGTGGAACAATTTCGGGGCGACAGATTGACGATTGTGGCGTCGAATATTGAGGAAGATTTCCATTTTTGTAATGAGCAGATTAGTATTTTGGATTATAAATAATTCGATTTTTCGTTCAGGTAGCGGACCCGTTAGCTGAATAATGACCAAATCTTCAAAATATAATGAAAATTAAGTAAAAGTCGTGTCTGCTACCTAATTTTCGATATAGTTAGTAAATAGGACTTTTCTCAAATATTCAAGATGATTTTATAAAATAGAGCTATAGGAATTAACGTGTCCGCTACCTGAGCAGTTACATTTAATTACAAATTCTTCAAAGATTCCCTTTCTGCTTTCTTCAAATTTTTAACAACCAAATCATAAGAATGGTCAATCAATTCTTTTAAAAAATCTTCTTCCAAATCTCGTTCAAAACAGACCACATTCCAGTGTTTTCCACCCGTAAGTAGTAAACCATATTTATTGATAGTTTTTAAGACTATCTTTTTTCGCTATTTTCCCTTTAAAAATCATTCTATAACGTAGGATATACAAGGATTTTTAAAGAAAAACTATCAAAAAAATCTTAGCTCTAAAATTCTATCAATAAATATGGTTTACTACTTACGTCCTTCGTCGGTAATGCTTTCGGGATAGGTGTCGCGTAATTCTATCGAACGTTCTGGGTCGCATTTCAAATAAGCAATAAAATTTTCACTATTAATATGAGTGACGGCAAACATCTTGGTCAACACTTTAAAAACAGGGACTTACTTATCAAATTTGTCAAATGGAAATCCTTCATTTGTTTTTCTTTTAGACAAGCAATAATCGCGGTAGTCTTCGATATTCATAGTGATGGTTATAAATTTTCCAAAAATGCTCGATCACTTTTTTTTAATTTAGTAACCACCAAATCATAGGAATGGTCAATCAATTCGCACAAAAAACGCTCTTCTAAATCGCCTTCAAAAATAACGGTGTTCCAGTGTTTTTTATTCATGTGGTAGCCCGGAATAATTCCTCCAGCGTGTGCTTCGCGGAGTTCAATCGCTCGTTCTGGATCGCATTTCAAATTGACTTTGAAATCCTCCCATTCGATATTGGTGAGTGCAAAAACTTTATTCATGACCTTAAAAACCAAGGTTACATTATCGAAAGGAAAGGTTTCTTCAACGGCTTTTTTAGCGAGGCAGTAGTTGCGGAAGTCTTCGATATTCATTGGTTCAATATTTTACTCTTCCAACAAATCCGGTCTTCGTTCTTTCGTCCGCAAATACGCTTGTTCCGCCCGCCAATCGTCAATTTTTCTATCATCTCCTGATAATAAAATCTCTGGAACTGCCCATCCATTAATCTCCGAAGGTCGGGTATAAACAGGCGGTGCCAACAAATCATCCTGAAAAGAATCAAACAAAGCCGAGGTTTCATCATTCAAAACACCGGGTAACAAACGACCCAAGGAATCCACCAAAACGGCAGCTGGCAACTCTCCACCCGACAAGACAAAATCGCCAATAGAAATGTCCATCGTGATGTAATGCTCGCGAATGCGCTCGTCCACTCCTTTATAGTGACCACATAAAATAATCAAATTTTCCTTTAGGGATAGACGATTGGCGATAGACTGATTCAGCGTTTTTCCATCGGGCGTCATGTAGATAATTTCGTCGTAATCCCGTTCTGCCTTCAGTTTGTCGATGCAAGTGGCAATTGGTTCGACCATCATCACCATGCCTGCGCCACCACCAAATTGGTAGTCGTCCACTTTGCTGTGCTTCCCCAAACCATACTCTCGCAGATTGTGAATGACGACTTCGAGTAAGCCTTTTTCTTGCGCTCGCTTCATAATCGAATGGTCGAGTGGACTGACCAATAATTCAGGTTGAACGGAAATGATGTCTATTCTCATGGTTTAATTTTTACGCTACTTCGGTTGAAATGACAAAGGTGATTGCAGCTTTTAATTGATACAAATTCCTTGGGTGCGAAATTAAGTAGTTATTTCAGATTTTCTAAAAAATGACTGATTTAATACTGGGTAAGAAAAATTTTATAGAAAGATAAGAGGCAGGAAAAATTCTCGATTTTCGAGCTTCAAAAACACAATGTGCGCTACCTGCGGCAGCGCGGGGTGGGTATTGAGGGACAAAAACGCTTTTTGCAAAACCGTTTTGTCCCTCAAACTCCCGCTGTCGAAGATTCAAAGTAAGTTGTATTGCATTTTGATAAGGGGATTTTAAGGGAGAAAACGGTTTTTAAAATTTTTTCGCTTCTGAAATTTCAGATGCTTACGCTACCCAGTATTTAAGTTGTTAAACGTTTAATAATGGGATTGAATGAAAATGAGCGATAGATTTTTGTTAGTTTTACCATTCAAATTTTATACACAAATTCTATAGCCACATAATAAGCTGCAATTTATGAAAAATTTACTTTTTTTGACCCTCGTTATTTTTAGCATGAGCTTGACTTCCTGCGGCATCAATTTGGAAGCCTTGTTAGATGAATTGAGTCAACCGCCACCGTCGTCTGATTCTTCTTCAACGCCCAATTCTACGCAGTCCAATACCGGAACTGCACCTGGAACGCCGCTTCCACCACCAACTAAAAATGGTGGAGCAACCTCTCGCAGCGATGGCAATGATGCGATGACTGATTTTTATAAAAAGATTAAGTTATCGGATACTCAGATTACGCAATTTGAAGGTATTGTGAAGGAGTATAAAAAGAAAAACAATGCAGCGAAATTGAAGTATAAAGGGAACCAAATTGCCTTGAATAAAGAGTTGAAAAATTTGCAAAATGCAGAGTTTGCTGCGTTTAAAGGAATGATGTCTCCATATCAGTTTTCGTTGTTTGAGAAGGAATTGAAAGCGCAGAGTAAAAGTGGTGCGAAGGGTAGTGTGAGTGGCTAAATTCTTTTTGCTAACAAAAACATAAATTCAAATAGAAAGGAAATGAAAAGGGTAACATCGAATTACTTTTCCTTTCTTTTTTTTTGCTAAAAAATCACTAAAATGAAACGCAAGCATATCTACCTCTTATTATCCCTTCTCGGTCTTTGCTGGACTTGGTATTTCAATATTCAATTTTTCCAAACAGCGGAAGATACCTCCATTGCTAACTTCATCGCTCAGTGCAAAACTACTTTCCCTGCGCGGTCTATTGTCGCGGATATTTCGGTCGTTCTCTTGACCTTTTTTGCATGGATGATTCCAGAGGCTTTGCGTTTGAAAATTAAGTTTTGGTGGGTGTTGATACCACTAACATTTATGATTGCAATAGCGTTTACCTTTCCATTGTTTTTGTATTTAAGGGAAGGGAAATTGGAAAAACTGAAGGCATCATAGTTTATTAAATCGTGTTACTTATTTTCTAAAAGTAAGTACTTGGACAAAACTGTTGTATTGTCAAATTGCTGGTAATATACTGGTATTCAATGATTTAAGAATAAAATAGCTTGTCGAAAATTTGGTAGTGTCCGATTAAAGTAGGGTAAAATTAGAAGTCCTTTTATTGAGAATCAGATAGATACGAATTTGAATAGTGATTTATCATTCAAAATGATGTCGTGTGTATATTACTTTGTTGCAATAAAATCACAGTAAATCACAATTGAAATCTATAAAGTCCTAATTGTCAATTTAACTCAATTAAAATCTACCCTACTTTAGTCGGACACTACCAAAAATTCTAGGTTAGATAGAATGGTTACACGGATTTTTTCAAATAGGTCTAATGCCTTTATAAATGTGTGCATTTTAGATGGATTAAATACCGTGGAACAAAAGGTTTCATGTATTTTGACAAAGGGAGTTTTGAGGGGTAAAAGTGGTTTGTAAAACCGCTTCTATCCCTCAAAAACCTAACCCGCCTCGCCGCAGGCGAGGCGGGCGGTGTTTTTTTGAAGCTCGAAAATCTTGTGATTTTCTCGCTTCTTAAAGTTCAAAGAATACTTCGTTCCACGGGATTTGTCAAAGAACCAAATTTATTTTAAACCTGTACTTATTTGGCGTCGGTTTTAAATCAATAAATTTCTACATTTGCGACTTATTAAGTACTACGCGTTACTAAGTTTAAAAAGTACAAGTCATTTTTAATAAAAACACAACTATGACCTTTTCAGAAATCATCGGCGCTATTGGCGTAACTATCTTATTAATCGGTTATTTATTGAATATAAATGGCAAATTAGCGTCCAATAATGCGGTATATATGTTGATGAATGTCGTCGGGTCAGGGATGGCTTTTTGTTCTTCTTACTTGATAGATTTTGTTCCTTTTATGGTTTTAGAAGGTATTTGGACGGGGATTTCTGCTTATTCGTTTGGGCGGATAATGTGGAGGAAGGCGTAATGGTTTTTAAAACACCGACAACTCCGTCTTCGTCGTCAACAATTCTAAAACTTTCATGCCCAGCGTACTGTTGCCTTTCGGATTTAATTTTGGACTCCAAACCACCACGCTGTAATAGCCTGGATGTACTGCGACAATGCCTCCGCCCACACCAGACTTGCCTGGCAAACCCACTCGAAAGGCAAATTCTCCAGCCTCATCATAAAAGCCACAAGTTTGCATGACCGCATTGATACGTTTGGTTTGACTGCCGGTCAAAATGCGCGTTCCAGAGGCCAAAATACAACCCCGATTTGCAAAAAGCATAAAAGTTTCTGATAATTCTTTGCAGGTCATTTCAATTGAACAGGTATGAAAATAAAAGTCTAAAACATCTTCAGTTCGGTTGTTAATATTACCGAAAGACTTCATGTAGTTGACCAAAGCAGCATTTCTAAAGCCTGATTTTCCTTCGCTTTTTGCGATTTTCGAGTTGTAATTTATCGTTGGATTTTGCGCTATTTTACGGACAAATGCTAAGAAGTCTTCTTTTGGATTGTCCAATTCCGTTAGTAGAATATCACAGACGACCAATGCGCCTGCATTGATGAGCGGATTCCGTGGGATGCCATTTTCATATTCCAATTGCGTCAAGGAATTGAATGGGTCACCGGAAGGTTCGACATCGACCCTTTCGAGTATTTTATCCCCAATTTTTAAGGCAGCCAGCGTTAGAGTTAGTACTTTAGCAATAGACTGAATGCTAAATTTTTCGGCACTATCGCCATGGAAATAATGCCCAGAATCAATACAGTTTAAGTGAATGCCAAATTTATCTGGGGAGACTTTTCCGAGTTCCGGAATATAGTCCGCCACTTTTCCTTCGTACTGCGACAAGTCAATTTCTGTGATGATGTCGTTGATGATTTTTTGATAGTTCATTTTTTTAAAGTAAAGTTAAATTTTGTGATAATCTTTAATCTACCACTGTCGATTTCCGTCATTTATTTGAAACAATGATTTTGGATTGAGAGATACTAAAACAGAGGGAGTTTGAGGGGCAAAACGGTTTTATAAAAACCGTTTTGCCCCTCAAGAACCTTTCCCGCCTCGCCGCAGGCGAGGCGTACTGTATTTTTGAAGCTCGAGAACCTTAGGATTTTCTCGCTTCTAAAATATCAAAATTAGAGGGTAGTTATTTAAGGGTTTTACGTAGCAATAGGTAACAGATACTCCAAAAGTATCCGCTACCTGTCAGGCATTAGCAGCAAAACTCTTTCTACAAATAAATAAACTCCTCCCCAAAAATCCGTTGATACGGTTCAAGCTGCCCAAAAGTAAAATTATTTTTAGGTAAATATAATAATTTGTCTCTTTTCAAATCTTTTTCCACCACGAATCCTATTGGAATATCAGGGAGCCTATTAATTGGATTTTCCGTTAAATCCATTTTTATGTCCTGCGTATAAATATGAACAATCCAAGCAAAGGAAATGGCAGTAATCTGATTGGCTGGTAAACTAAGCAATTGTAAATCAGGCACTAGCCGCAAACTATCAGGAATGCTCGCCAACTGACCTTCTCTTATCGTAAGCGTAGTTAATTCCTTAAAATTCGCAATGCGGTTATCAATCTGTAAAATACTGTTTTTTTCAATATTGATATGTGATAATTTGGGTAAAACGCTCAACGAATAAGGAAAATATTGAATAGTATCTGGCGTAAAATCTATGCGGTCAATCCCGTAAATTGTAGGATATGCTTGCGTATCTATTGGTGAAAACGGAGCTTCTAAACTCCATAAAAAATTCAATTTTGGAACTGTAAAAAAAGGAGTTGGAAAAGTGGAAAACTTCGAACCACGGGTACAAAGTGAAGTCAAATTAGTCAATTGACTAAAACGAGCATCGATTGCTTCAATTTTCATTTGATGCAGATGTAGCGTTCCCAAATTCTGACAGTTATAAATACTTTCTGGTAATTGGGTTTGGGAAGGCGCAGTAAGTTCTATTTCTAGCAAATTTTCAGCAGACTTCGTAAGGTCAAGTGACTGAATAGTAGCTCCTGTTAATTTTAAAGATTGTAAATTCGGAAAAAGGGTATCAGAAAAATAAACGTCCTGCGGACTACTATATTGGATGCTTTTTACTTTATCCAAGCAAGGCAATTGGTCTAGTTGATTGGGCAGCAAACAATTGTGCAAGCTAATACCATAACAATCAAATAACGCTACCTCTTTTTTGCTTAGTTGATACGCATCTTCCCTATAAATTCTGATGGTCGTTAAATCAGGGCAGCCATCCGTAAACCACTTTAACCACTTCAGGTTTTCCCCTTTTTGAAAAGCCAGTTCTACCCTTTGAACTTCTGCTAATTGAGCGGTTAAATTGGTGTCCTTTATGAATTCTTCTATGCCTTTAGTGAAAATTTGAGTCGGCGGTCCAGAAAAGAATACGGAGGAAAGTTTCAATTTTTCTTTCCATTGAAAAATAGCGTTGAAGTTAATAAAATAGGGCAATTCTAAAGTATTGCTCATCACTGCGGTTATGGTTTCCGACAACTTGTAGGCTTGCAGATGTTCCAGTTCTTCTTTGGTCAAATAAATAGAAAGGAGTTGTCTTGCTGTGAGTTGAGTCGATTCGTTTTTACCAAAAATAGCCAACGCAATCCACAGCGCGAAATACTTGTCAGATGGTCGATGCCCGTCGTTGAAAGTATTTAATAGCAAGGTGGCTAATTCTTGATTAACGGTATCCTCAGAGAAAAAAATCAGCTCCCATTTCTCATAATTTCCCGCCGCTTCTTCGGCTAATTCGCTGCTGCCGTGTTGATTAATCCATTCTTTTAAATGCTTTTCAGAAATCGCTGAAAATTGCTGGTCAATCGCTGTTTCATAATAAAACACTTTTCTATTTTGATAATCGGACTGCCCACTTATCCCAAGTTGCGTGCATTTTTCTAGGAATAAATGCTGTTCTGTGAATTGCTCTTTTGAAAATAGAATGCAGAAATCGTTGTTGGTTAAGGAGAGGATTGGGTTGGACATGTCTTTTTTTGAAGGTTAGGTGTGTGGGAGGAATAACGGAGCACATTTTCTTGCTGCCGTTACTAAACCAAGGTTCAGTTGCACGTTTTAAAATTCATGATTATGATTATGGAGGTGTTGTTTCTTTCTAATTTTAATGGTTTGAAAACCATATATAATTAACAGTACCAACGCAATGAAAACCATTAGAACACCGAACATCAAAATATAACGAGATAGATTATTAAACTTATTCCCTCCAGTTATCGCGACCATAAGACCTGACAACACAAAGAAAGCTGCTGAGGTATAAAGTAATGTCGCTGCTTTTGTCAAACGTCCCAGTTGTTTGATTTTTAAATCTGATATTTCGTGTTGAAACGAAGAACATTTACTAGCTAATAATTGTCCGATTTCGGAACTTAAATTCATCATCTGATTAGTTGTTGAAAGTATCAACAAGCTAATTGCTGGGAGTATTGTAATGGGAATATACCATTCCATATTAAATAGTTTTTATCGTCTCGCTCGCATGACCATTAAATATATTGGTTCTTTGAGAAATCCAGTGAAACATAAGTTTGCTCTTGCTTTAATCAAGGGAGTTTGAGGGACAAAAATGGTTTTGGCAAAACCATTTTTGTCCTTCAAAAACCTACTCGCCTTGCCGTAGGCAGCGCGCACTATCTTTTTTTGAAGCTAGAAAATTTTACGATTCTCGCATTCCTTAAGATTCAAAGAATATTTTATTCCATGGGATTTGTCAAAGAACCAATATGTTTTTAATATTTCTACATTTTTCACAAAGATACAAAAGAATGGTAATTGCTCGCGAAAAACTGTGTTTACTCAACGTAGGTTGAGGCGTCCTCGCTGGTTGGTTTCTAAACGCTACCGAATTTCTTTTATTTCTCTATCAAATATTGCATAATAACAACATCCATCCATTTGCCATTTTTAAAACCAACTTTCTTTTGTCGGCCCACAATTTCATATCCCAATTGCAAATTATAAGCAATACTGGCAGTATTTTGTGCGAAAATTTTAGCCACCAAATGTCGATAATTCAAGTTTTTGCAGAGCGTGATTAAGAACTTTTTCATTTGACTACCATATCCTTTCCGCAATGCAGATGCAGTAAAAAAAATGGAGGTTTCGCAGGCAAAACGATAACCCATTCTATCGCTGTAACGTTTGATAATACCCCAACCAATTACATCTTTTTTTGAGCGCATTACAAACAGTTTTTCGCGGTCATTGAAATTGTCTACCCATTGTTGAATGTCGGTGGCTGCATGAATTTTTTCCACCATCGTCGCATTTCCTAAGCGGATGTATTCGTTATAAATGGCGGCTATTGTAGCAAAATCTGCCGGTTTTGCAGCGTCAATGACCCATTTTTCCATTAGTGTGAGGTTTTGGTGATTGCTTGACGGAGTAGGTTGTTTTGCCTTTTTAGTAGGCCCGCTCGCGCGACCGTTCAATCTTTTTTAATAGTTCAACATTTCCCACAAAAGTACAATTTCCGTAACTACTCAGGTACTTTGTAGTTGACAAAGGTGTTTTAGGGGAGAGGACAATTGGATTTTTATAAAAAAATCCAATTGTCCTCTCCCCTGAGCCTCCTCCCCCGCCGCCGAAGGGAACATCGGGATGTTTTTATTTTAAAATGTGTAATGTTCTTTTACAAAATTTTCTCTTTCTTGCTTTTCTTTTTTATTAATTTGGTCGTAAACTTGGATTAAAATTAAATAGTCTTCTTTAATCCAGTTTTCTGCATATTTAAATCCTTTACGAACCTTATTGTCAAGATATGCATCATAAAGGTAATATGCTGTCATTGCATCTTTCGAGTTGAAAAAGCACTGTTCCCAATCTTTATCGATTAATCCTTCTGGTAGAATGCCAATTCCCCTTGTGTAAAATTTAATTATTCCCTTTGAATATTCGTATGAAACCTTTTCCTGTTTTAATCTGACAACTTTTTTAAATATTAGGGCATTGTGCAAGATATAATTTGTTAATCTTGCGCGTATCTCTTCAAAATTTTCTGTTGAATCGGGAGGGATTCTCCATTGGTTGTTATCTGGGTGGAAAGTGTCGATTATTTGAGGTCACTTACTTATAGGTCTGGTTGTCTATTATTTTTCTTCGGAAATCCAGGAAAAAACATATTTACCCTTTTTTTATAAGATTTGTAATCCGGTCTCTTTTGTAAAGAATAATACTCAGAAGGTTTAGCTCCTGTAATGTATACCAAGGTATTATACATAATCAAAGAAACGTATAGCAAGCCAAATCCAAGTAGAATCCAAATTATTAAGGGCTCTAAAGATTGTATTGCTAACCACGATGGGATGGCAATAATTATTAGGGCATTCCAAACCAGCCACTCCGCAAAGTAATTGGGATGTCTGGTGTACTGCCATAGTCCTATCTCACAAACTTTATTTCGTTGCTTGTCCGCTTTCATTTGTTTAAGGAATCTTAATTTCTGATTATCAGCTATAGATTCAAGGACAAATGAAGCTATCCACAATGCTAATCCGATTATCTCAAAAATGGAAATATTTGGATTAGGGTTTGAACCAATAATAAAGGCAGGAATGGTTAAATAGGAAGCGTTAGCCAACCCTTGCATCAAAGCATCTATTTGCATAGCTACTTGAATATTAGTTTTTCCTTTTCGTTCCCATCTTATTCGCTGATATCTGTATCGAGGTAATTCTTTCTGAATATACCCTTTTAGCCAAAGTTGAACAGCTCCAATCCCCATACGAAGTCCCATGAGAATATATAAACCACTAATTAGCCAAACTCTCCAATGATACCCTTCACCTAGAAATAAGGTTACTAATCCAATGCACACTAAGCCCCAAGGCCATCCTATATCTACGTAGGATAACGTCTCTGTTTTCCAAATGGGATAAAGTACAATTAATCCAAAAAGAACTAATTGAACAATGCCGTTAATTAATGATATTTCAGCTAAAGATGTTGTAAACATCAAAATAATGTAGCCGATAATAAAGGGATATAGAGGTTTTATATAATTCATATGAATATTTTATTTTTAGCTATTCAGGTCAATTTGAAACGGTGGAAGATATGTTGCCCGCAGGGAATCGCACTCTAATGTCGTCAACTTAAGGAAAAACTTAAGGAAAAACTTAAGGAAAAACTTAAGGAAAAACTTAAGGAAAAACTTAAGTTATTCTCCTCTGATTAATGTGGTATTTCACTT
>JBLHWU010000146.1:0-17004 GCA_047629355.1 Saprospiraceae bacterium
CTTTTGACAGAGGATATTTTTTGTTTTTAAAAAAAAACCTTTAATAGTCCTTCTATTGAAGGCATTTTTAAGTTTTTTAAACGGAAAATAGTCCTGTCGAAAAGTGTCGATTATTTAGGGGCACTTACTTACTTGGCTTTTATTCCGAAAATTTGAACCTGGTTTGATTCAAGTTGTAGATAATAACTTTATAGATTCTGATGATTTTGAGGGCATTGCTAATTTTTTAGCTGAAACCTTTGCACCCCTATCTTCTTCTGCTAAGGAGTATGCATTATATCTGGAAGACAAATTTTCTTTGTATCCAAATTTAGCGATTATGGCGAGTGTTCACGCCGCCGATTTTCAAACGGAAGAAGTCGATTATCCTTCTATTCAACCTCGATTGAGCGTTTTATGGTCTCCAAGAAAGGACTTCCAACTCTCTTTCTCTGGCAGTAAAATGACGCAATTTTTGCACGTTTTAACTTCTTCTGGCAATGGTTTTCCAAATGACATGTGGGTACCTTCAACACGTCAAGCCAAGCCCGAAAATGCGTGGCAGATTTCTACAGCAGCGACTTTAGATTTTAAAGAAAACTGGAAGATAAAATTGAACAGTTATTATAAAATAATGGACAATTTAATCACTTATCAAGATGCTGCGGTCTTGCCCAATTTGTTAGAAAATGACCCGTTTTTTTGGGAAGAGGATGTAACTACAGGCAAGGGTTTGAGTTATGGCATTGAGTATGGATTGCAAAAAAAACAAGGTAAAACAACAGGAACTTTCGCTTACAATTGGGTTAAAACCTTCCGTCAATTTGAAGGATTAAATAACAATAAAAAATTTCCTTTTCGAAATCATCATGAGCATCATTTTACGCTGTACTTGAAGCATCAATTTAATGCTATTTTTTCTGCAAATTCTATTTTTGAATTTGGGTCAGGACAACAAATAACACTCGTCGAGACAGCCGATGATTTTGCACTAATTGATAATATTACTTCCCTGCCGAACGCATTGAGTAAATACAATGATTTTAAACTTCCTGCCTATCATCGATTGGATTTGAATTTGCAAGCTCAATTTGGAAAAAATGCTTTGAAACATCAACTGACACTGGGTATTTACAACCTTTACAATCGAAAGAATCCATATTTTATTTATGAATTAAACAATGAATTTTCTCCTGAGGATAATGGCAGAAAGCAGAAAAGTGCATTGCCGTTATTGCCTACTATTGCCTACTATTGGCTATCAATTGAAGTGAAAATAAGGTGATAATTAAACATTTTACGATAAAAATTCAATCAAATTTCCCCAATACTTATATTTTTATTATAAATTTCTATTATACGTATTAATTCAAAACAATATAATAACATTTTTAATATTCTCCATCAAAAATATTTTTAAATAAAAAAACAACCGTAATTGTTCTGTTTACTATTCAGGTTTAAAATTATTTTTTAGCTTTATCTTAAATTGGTAATATTAACCAATTTAAAGCCTAAATTAATTTTATTTTAATGAAAAAAGTCGTTCCCTATCTTGTTCTTTTTAGTCTAATTTTTAGTTGTCGAAGCGAACAAAACTCACAAAATTCTTCACAAGAAACAAATAACATTCCGACCAAAATTTCAAGCCCGTTATTTCAGCAAATTGATGAGAAATCATCAGGGCTCGATTTCGTCAATGAAGTAATTGATAATGACATATTGAATTATTTCACCTATTTTCATCTATATATGGGCGCAGGAATGGCAACTGGAGATTTAAACAATGACGGGCTACCCGATTTATTCTTTAACAGTAATTTAAAGGAGAATAAATTATATTTGAATGAAGGTAATTTAAAATTCGCTGACCAAACTATTTTTTGTAAAATTACTGATAATCAGGGCTTTACAACTGGCGTAACGATGGTAGATGTTAATAGAGACGGCTGGTTAGACATCTATATTTGTAAGACAGGAAATGCTACTATGCCTAAAAACAACGCCAATCGACTCTACATAAATAATGGAAACGCCCCTGAAAACAATCAAATTCCAACCTTTACGGAGCGAGGTGCAGAATACGGTTTGGCAAGTGCGAACAATTCTATTCAAGCCTCCTTTTTTGATTATGATAAAGATGGAGATTTGGATATGTACCTGATTAATACGCCGGAAGATTTTAGTTTAACTGCCCAAATTTCTCAGATGGATTATATCCACAACAATCAAGAACTACGGCAACATCAAGGCTACGACCAATTGTTTAAAAATGAGAATGGAAAATTTGTCGATGTTACTTCGCAAGCAGGTATTTTATCAGATATAGGCTTTGGTTTGGGTGTTTTGACCGTAGATGTCAATCAGGATGGCTGGACAGATATTTTTGTTGGCAATGATTTTATGACACCCGATTATCTATATATTAATCAAAAAAACGGGAAATTCAAAGAGCGAAGTAAGGATTTTTTTCAGCACACCTCTTTTTACAGTATGGGAATGGATATTGCAGATTTGAACCATGATGGAATGCAAGACATCTTTGTGCTAGATATGCTACCAGAGGATTATAAGCGCAGTAAAACGGCAATGGAAATGGTGCAACCAAGTACCTTTGAACAAGCGGTTAAGTGGGGCTATAATCATCAATATATGCACAATAATTTACACCTCAATAATGGTTTTGATAGCTTCAGTGAGGTCGCCCAAATGGCTGGAGTGCATAAATCTGATTGGAGTTGGTCGGCACTTTTTGGTGATTTTGATTTGGACGGAAACAAGGATTTATACATCACAAATGGGATTCAAAAAGATGTAACCGAACGGGATTTTAAAGGAAAAATAAAGAAGCGACAACAGGAAAAAGGCAGTAAATTATCCTTTAACCAAATCAAGGATTTAATCCCTTCTGAAAAATTAGCGAACTTCCTTTATCACAATCAAGGCGACTTAACTTTTAAAAATGTGGCTGCCGAATGGGGACTTGACCAACCTTCTTTTTCAAATGGTTCCGTAGCAGTTGACTTGGATGCAGATGGGGATTTAGACTTGGTAACTAATAATGTCAATAGTCCTGCTTTCTTATATGAAAACTTGGCTAATGACCTGAATACTAATTATTTAAACATAAAATTAAAAGGTTCTAAATCAGTTAATTCTTTAAATTCTACTGTTACTTTAAAAGATAAAAATGGTAAAATCCTGCAATCCTGGGAAATGCTGACAACGCGAGGATATATGTCTTGCGGAGAAGAAATAGCTTATTTTGGCTTAGGTAAATTAGTGACTGTCCCCTTGGTAGAAATTGGTTGGGCAGATGGAAAAACCAGTCAGCTGACAAACGTAAAATCGAATCAGTTGCTTGAAATTGCTTACGAAACTTCTAACCCCGCTAATGCTAAAGAAAATATTGTCAATCCTCTATTAAAAAAACAGACTTCGACCCTTTTAAGTCCTCCTTTTGTCCACAAAGAAAACCCCTTCGATGATTATCAAAATCAACGCCTTCTCCCTCATCGACAATCTAAAAATGGTCCTTCCGTGTCAGTCGCAGATGTGGATGGAGATGGCTTGGAAGATTTTCTTGTAGGCGGTGCGCATCAACAAACAGCTGTATTGTATTTGCAAAATAGTGACGGGAAATTTTCAATAAAAAACACGCCTGATTTTGTTGCTGATCAAAATTTTGAAGACCTTGGTTCTTTGTTTTTTGATGCAGATGGAGACGGTGATAAAGATTTGTATGTGGTCAGTGGCGGAACAGAATTTAAAGAAAAAACTGCGTATCAGGACCGCATGTATTTCAATGACGGGAAGGGAAATTTCAAAAAAGATATGCGCATGATGATAGCAATTGAATCAAGTGGTTCCTGTGTGAAAGCAGCGGATTATGATAAGGATGGCGACTTGGATTTATTTGTGGGTGGACGGGTTTTACCAGACCAATATCCTTATCCAGCACAAAGTTATTTGTTGAAAAATGAGAATGGACGATTTGTTAATATAACCAATTCTATCGCGCCAGAACTAAGTAAAATAGGAATGGTCACTTCAGCAATTTGGTCAGATTTTAATAGTGATGGCAATTTAGATTTAATAGTGGTTGGAGAATGGATGAATATCGAATTATTTGAAAATCAAGGAAAAAGCTTCACTAAAGTTACCCAAAAATACGGCTTGGAAGAAACGCGAGGCTGGTGGAATCGTATTGTTGAGGTAGATTTAGATAATGATGGTGATTTAGATTATGTGGTTGGTAACTTGGGTCTAAATTATAAATTTCACGCTTCCAAAGAAAAACCGTTGAAGATTTATTGCGATGATTTTGATAAAAACGGTTCGTATGATGTCATTTTAGCAAAAAATATCAATGAGGAGGATTTTCCCGTTCGTGGGCGCAGTTGTTCGTCTGAACAAATGCCTTTCATCAAAGATAAATTTCCAACTTTCGGGGAATTTGCGGATGCCGATTTGTCTGATATTTACGGGGAACAAAACTTGAACGCTGCCCTTAGTTATCAGGCGCAACTATTTGAGTCTGTTATTTTGAGAAATAATAATGGCGCATTTTCAATTGAAAAATTACCAAGGACTGCCCAGGTATCTCCTATTAATGGTATTGTATCAGCAGATTTTAATCAGGATGGAAAAATAGATTTACTGGTTGCTGGCAATCATTACGGTGCGGAAGTAGAGACAACGCGGGCAGATGCGGGTATTGGATTGTTATTGACTGGAAATGGTCGTGATTTCTTTCCAACGGTAGTCAAAGAAAGTGGTTTTTTTGCCGATAAAGATGTGAAAGATTTAGTAAAAATTCAATTGGCTAATGGACTAGTGGGAATCATTGTAGTGAATAACAATGAAGCCCTGGAAATCTTTGCTTTTTAGAAGTTTATGCACCTTTTAAGTAATCCTAGCGACGAAACTGGCTTCATCGCTAACCAATTATACGTGCTTTTCATAAACAAAACATTCCCTCTTTTCAAAAACATGAACAATTATGGGAATATTTGTTTAATTTTGTAGCCAATTTGGAAAAAAGTTGAGAAAAGGAAGAATTGGTCATTGAAAGAACACAAGTAAGAAGCGTACAAAAGTTGTTGAAACTTTTGTATTCTATGCAAAATCAGCAGAAAAGAGGACAAACATGATAAATTTAGACGTAGTTAACAATCAGCCAAACCTATTGGATTGGATGCCCATCACGATGAAGGAAGTCGAGTTGAGAGGATGGAAGGATTTGGATGTGGTCATCATTTCAGGAGATTCGTATGTGGACCACCCTGCCTTTGGGTCGGCGGTAATTGGGCGGATTTTGGAGAGTGAAGGATTGCGAGTAGCCTTAGTGCCTCAACCGAATTGGCAAGATGATTTGCGGGATTTCAAGAAATTCGGCGCGCCTAAATTATTCTTTGGCGTAACCTCTGGCTGCATGGATTCAATGGTGAATCACTACACCGCTTCCAAGCGAAGACGCTCAACGGATGCATACACAGCGGGTGGTACCGCCAATCACCGACCAGATTATGCAGCGACTGTTTATACCAAAATTTTAAAGAAATTATATCCAGATGTTCCCGTTTTGATTGGGGGAATTGAGGCATCTTTACGGCGAGTGACGCATTATGATTATTGGTCGGATAAATTGTTTCCAACCATTTTAGAAGATTCTGGCGCCGATATGTTGGTGTATGGAATGGGAGAAATGCCCTTGCGAGAATTGGTTCGTTTGATGAAAAAAGGGGTTCCTTTTTCCTCTTTAACCACGATTCCACAAACTTCGGTTTTGCGACCGCAAGAAGAAGGTTTGCCTAAAAATAAACAATGGGAAGATCTTGAATTGCATTCGCACGAACGTTGTTTGAAAGATAAAGTAGCCTTTGCCGCCAATTTCAAACACGTCGAACAGCAATCTAACAAAGTCGACGCAAAACGGATTATTCAGCGGTTAAAAGATAAGAATTGTATCATCAACCCACCCTATCCGCCGATGACGGAGAATGAAATTGATACTTCTTTTGATTTGCCTTATACACGAACGCCGCATCCAAAATATGCAAAACGTGGTAGCATTCCAGCGTATGAAATGATTAAGTTTTCCATCAATATGCACCGAGGTTGCTTTGGTGGTTGTAGCTTTTGTACAATTTCGGCGCACCAAGGGAAATTTGTTTCGAGTCGGTCAGAAGAATCCATTTTGAAAGAAGTGGAAAAAGTGACGACGATGCCTGATTTCAAAGGCTACATTAGTGACCTTGGTGGGCCGTCGGCGAATATGTACAAAATGAAAGGCAAGGTGCAATCTATTTGTGACCGTTGTGTTGCGCCTTCGTGTATCCATCCTGTTATTTGTAGCAATTTGGATACTTCCCACAAGCCGATGACAGAATTGTATCGAAAAGTAGATGCCAATCCGAAAGTTAAAAAAGCCTTTGTTGGTTCAGGGATTCGTTATGATTTATTGGTGGATTCTTATAATAAAAACAACGATGGTAGCTTAGATGAATATATGGAACAAGTGGTGACGCGACACGTTTGCGGTCGCTTGAAAGTTGCGCCAGAACACACCTCGGATGCGACTTTGAAAATGATGCGAAAGCCAAGTTTCAAGCATTTCCATGAGTTCAAAAAGAAGTACGAACATTTCAATAAAAAGAATGATTTGAACCAGCCACTGATACCTTATTTTATCAGTAGTCACCCTGGAAGTACGGAGGAAGAAATGGCGAACTTGGCAGCAGAAACCAAGGATATGGGTTTCCGTTTAGAACAAGTTCAGGACTTCACACCGACACCAATGACGGTTGCGACAGTTGCTTATTATACCGGTGTTCACCCATACACGTTAAAGCCAGTTTATACGGCAAAGACGCAGAATGATAAAAAGAATCAGCATCTATTTTTCTTTTGGCACAAGCGGGAGAATCATGGAGAGATTAAAGGGAAGTTGGTAGATATGGGTCGTGGCGATTTGATTGACAAATTGATTGGCGAACGTAAGAAATTTCAGAAAAGAGAGATTATTAAAGGAAAAATGAAGGAAGAGAAACGAGGGAAGCGAGGGAAAGTTAATCGTCGGAAATAAGCGCATTTACCTAAAAAATGCAAATCTAAAAGCGGATAACAATTCAACATTGCTATCCGCTTTTTTTATAAATCCTGTCAATCAGCACTATTCTCAGAATGATTCTAACTTTATTGAGAGAGAGATTTCGTTCCTAGTTTTTGCTTTAAAAGTGAGATTTATGTTGATATAATGAGCATTTTTAAAGTGAAAAATATGGACTAAATATCCGCTCAAAAATGTAAGATTATTTATTTCACGTTCCTAAGGAACAACAACCTCAATAAAACTAGTCGTCGTCGCCCCAAAATATCCCAAAGCCCCTTTATCCCAATTCCCCTGCAAATTATCCGGCGGCCCAATCAACAACCCGCTAATCGTTTGTGCGTTATTTTTTTCTTTAATCGAAGAGAGGTAATCATATTGCCACTTTTCCATTTGCTCAATTTCCACTTTAAAAACTTCGCTGGAGATAAAAGTGGAGACTTCCGAAAGATAAAGTGTCAAAATTTGTGAAGCGGCCACTTCATTTTTATAAAAAACAGGCGGCGAAATTTCAGAACCATTTCTAAAAGTACGAAATAAACAATATAAAGAATCTGCTTTGTTTTTTTGAAAATCAATATACAAAGAAAAAAAATCATTAAGAGTAGTATCAATAAATGATATATCTAATAAATCGACTGTTAAAACTGGAATTTTTGCCCTGGTCATAAAGTCTTCTTCGCTTGTTTTTACAGACAATTCATAAGTTTCTCCTTCTACTCCTTTTAACATATTTCCGTGGTAAAACCCTGGTAATTCTTCTATAAACGTCTCCTCTTCTCCTTCAGAATTCATCAATACAACCGTTGCATTTTCTACCCTTGGAAATTCATCAGGTTCTGTCGCATTAACCGTCTTGGTAATTTGAATTCGGGCAATACTGTCTTTTGAAATGCCCCCTTCAATCACAATTTTTTCTTCAAAAACTTCCCTCAAATCAACGTTTCGCGTACAGGAGACTCCGAGCAGTAACAGACTGATTATAAGGTAATTACATTTCATATTTTAATATCAAAATTTAAAGTAGGAGTTACTTTTGAAAGTAACTCCTACTCTCATCATCAATCGAATCAATCCTTCTATCCCTTATAAAAAAGCCACTTTCCAATTTCCTTAAAAGTTACTTTTTTACCATACATAAAAATACCAATTCGGTAAATCCGTCCAGAGACCCAAACGAAAAATATTGCCGACCCAATTAATATGGCTATTGATAATAAAACTTCCCAAAGTGGTGGATCAAATGCCAATCTTGCAGGCATCACGATTGGTGAAAACAGCGGAAACATCGACCCGAAAACAGCGAGTCCACTATTTGGATTATCAATTACGGACATCGCAATAAATAAGGCGATAACCACTGGAATTGAAATTGGAATCGTCAAAGACTGCCCTTCTCCAAAATCATCGCCAATTGCGGAACCAACTGCTGCAAACATCGACGCATAAATGAAATAGCCACCCAAAAAGAAAATAATGATAACGGGTATCATAAACGCCCAATTTTGTGACGCAATATCGGTTGTTAACGTTTGTATCATCAGCATGGTTTCATCCATTTGTTCCGCACTCATTTCTGCACCTGCGCCACTCGGCACACCATCTGCCATTGCAGGAAGTAAAAGCGGCAAGATGACCGTTCCAAAAATACCGATGAATAATGCCCAAATCAACATCTGTGTCAAGCCTACGCCACTCACGCCGATAATTTTTCCGAGCATCAATTGAAATGGTTTGACGGAAGAAATGATAACTTCCACAATCCGATTCACTTTCTCCTCCATCACCGATCGCATCACCATCATGCCATAGATAAAAATAACCATGTACATAAAAAACGCCATTCCGAAGCCAATCGCTGCGGCAACACCAGCACTTGAATTGTTTTCCTCTTCTTCAATTTCGCCCTTGTCATTAATAAATTGCTTTTTTGACTGTAGCGTCACGTCGATATCCAGATTATCAAGTTGCTGCTGTGTCAAGCCAGATTCTTTTACTTTATAATTGCGCAACTTCGTCGCAATTTTCCTTTCCATTCCCTTTTGACTGCCCATCGAAACTTGCTTATCTGAATAATATTGAATATTCAAAGCGTTGTTCAGGTTTTCAAATTTTGGAATGTATAAAACGCCCGCATAACCGTCCTCTTTATAGGTTTTACGCAGTGTTTCTAAGTCCTCATCCAATATTTTATAATGTGTTTCCGAAGTGGAAGGCAGGGCTTTGATGATACCCGAATCATCTTTTACCGCAATTTTTTGCTGCTCTTCGCCCGTAAATTTCATAATTAAAATCGGCATCGAATAGAGGGCTATTATTGCAATTGGCGTGAGTAACGTAACGACGATAAAAGTCTTTTTTCGCACACGAACCAAGTATTCTCGTTGGATAATTAACCAAAGCTTTTTCATATTAGTATAGATGTATTAAGGTCTTCGCCAAATGATGGATATTGAATAATAAGTTTGTTTTGTTGCAAATTCATCATTCAACGCTTATCATTCATCATTCGACAAGGTGTATTGGTCTGTTTAAAAATTGGTGAACTGGTTTTTAGAAGGTTGAAAAGTTGCCTATAAGTTGACTTTTTTAATGAAAATCTCATTCAACGTTGGCAAAATTTCATGAAAAGAATTAATGTGAACATCGCCTCTTATCAAATGATTCAAAACAAGGTTAGAATCTTTACTCTCCTCGACTTTCACCACCAATTCACCTTCTTTTTTATCAATAATTTCCCAACGTTTATCTACTTCATCCATCATCGGTAAGTTGCTCGGCAAAGTACCTTCGTAGTTAATTTTATAAATATTTTCCTTAAAACTCTGCTTCACATCCGCCACGCGACCTTCCAAAACTTTCTTACCCTGATTAATCAAAACAATATGCTCACAAATCTCTTCCACTTGTTCCATTCGATGCGTAGAAAAAATAATGCTTACGCCATCATTGTTCAACCGTCGAATTTCATCCTTAATCAAATTGGTATTTATCGGGTCTAATCCCGTGAAAGGTTCATCCAAAATTAGCAACTTCGGCTCATGCACAACCGTCGCAACAAACTGTACTTTTTGCTGCATTCCTTTCGATAATTCCTCCACTTTCTTTTTCCACCAATCATCCATGCCCAAACGTTCAAACCATTTATTAATTTGTGCTTTGGCTTCTTTTTTCGACAATCCTTTAAGTTGGGCAAGGTACAATAATTGCTCTCCAACCTCCATTTTCTTATACAAACCGCGCTCTTCCGGCAGGTAGCCAATATAGTTCGGCGTATTGTTATTTAACTTTTCTCCATCCAGATAAACGATTCCTTCATCTGCACCTGTGATGGTCGTAATGATACGAATCAAGGAAGTTTTCCCCGCTCCGTTTGGTCCTAATAAGCCAAATATTGACCCTTTCGGCACTTCAAAACTAACATTGTCAACAGCGGTATGTTTGTCGTACCTTTTGACGACATTTTCGAGTTTAAGTATGCTCATATTTTAGCAGTATTTTTTTGTGAACGAAAAGGCAGAAACTTGGATTTTCAATATGCGACAAGCTGACTTTTATGAAATACGCTTGCAATGTAGCAAAACATTATAAAAATTTAGAACTAAAATCTATTGAGGTCGGAAAAAATTCGATTAACGTTTCCTTATCCCACCTTAAAACATATGGCAACAAATAATTTCTTAGTAACGGTAATTTCTTAGCATTTAGATGCAAAAAAATTTCGCACGAGGATTTATCTGCCAGAGCAGAATGAATTCTCCTGGTATTGTACGTCCTACCGTCCACCGTAAATTTACCCAGAAAGTCCAAGCATCCGTTTTGAAATAATATTCAACTAAATCTCTGAAGTACCCCCTTCAATTGAGTTTCCTTTTGTTCGGCAAAACAAACGTGCGAGATGTCGGTAGAATCCAAAGAAAACCTGATTATCATCCAAGTAACGGAAGTTGGCAAGCGTTTTTTAGCCTCTGCCATTGAGTGGCACAATAAGAGCGTTTTATACCCCAAACGATGACCATCCTTTACCACTTAACTTAAAATCGTTAAGGACATCCTCTAAGAACTAAAACAAGAGCACCTTAAAATCGCCTATTTTGCTAATTACCTAACAATAAGCATATAAACTTGCTTTTAGGTTAATAAATATACGATAAAAACTGCTACATTTGATTCCTCCATTTTTATTTTAACGAATCATAATCTTTAACTAAAGTACCATTATGTTAATGAAAAAAAATTTACTCTTACTTAGCTTTCTCTTCTCTCTATCGACCCTGTTCGCACAACCCGTCAATGACGACTGCTCTGACTTGATTGATTTGGGAACCGCTCCCATTTGTCCTGCAACATTGGACACCTTTACCAACGTTGGTGCGACAGCCTCAACTATTTCCTCCAATCCAGCATTTGAGATACCTGTTTGTTTCAATGGTGGTGTCGTGAATAGAGATGTTTGGTTTAAATTTACGGTTCCCAATGACGGTAGCCTTGTGGATATTCAAGTGAACGTTACCGGTGTGGATGGTCCTAATGGAACCATTAGCCAACCACAAGTGGCGGTATATCGTGGTGAATGTTTGCTTGATGAATTACAAGAATTAGCCTGTGCCGCTGCACCCTTAAATCAAAATGAGATTACGATTGACTTAGAAGCTTTGACTCCAGGTTTGGAGTATTTTCTGAGAATCAACGACTGGACAGCATCCGCTTCTTCCAACGAAGGAGATTTTGTCATTTGTATTGATGAATTTAACCCTTGTTTTAACCTCTGTGATGTAGAAACGACATCTGATAGTTCCGAGGGGAAATTATATGATTCGGGAGGACCCGATGGCGATTATCAAAATAATGAAAATTGTACTTTTACCATTTGCCCATCTGCTTTCAATCAATGTATCTTCATTGATGTCGTGGAATATACCCTTGAGAATGGTTTTGAAGACCTGAACTTTTATGCTGGAGAAGATACGAATGCTCCGCAGATTTTTTCCTTAACAGGGACGGGGACTAATTTCGAATTGCAAGCTTCCAGTGATTGTATCACCATTCAATTTACCAGTGATGGTTCTGTCACCAACCCTGGTTTCTTTTTAGAATGGTCTGCCTCTTCTGACACTTGTACAATTCCTCCAATTATCAGTTGTGATGAACCAATTAGCATTCCTTCCTTACCTTATGTAGCAATAGATTTATCGACTTGTTTTGCTGGAAACACCGTAAGTAATGGTCCTTGTAATGAGTTTTTCCTAAATGGAGAAGATTACATTTTTACCTATGATTCTCCTGGTGATGAATGTATTATGATAGATATTACAGGTTCTGGACAGCAAACGGGCGTTGCTATTTATAACAATTGTCCAAATGTTGCGACGGAATGTGTCGCTTCTGCTGGAGGAGGTTTCGGACAAACTGACCCAACGATTAATGCAGCATTTTTAGAAACTGCAGGTACTTATTATATCGTTGTTGCCAATGCAAATAACTGTACTGGTTTTGATATAAATGTAGAAACCGTAGATTGTCCAATCGTTTTGCCACCAGCAGAAAATTGTGAAGATGCGCTAAGTATTAATGGATGTGCAAATGCACCTTCAACGATTGCCGTTTCTCAAATAGCTTCCAATAATTTGGACTTTCAAGAAGGATGCTGGGGTGGTTCTGGCGCAGCATTTTTCACTTGGTTTATTTTTCAAGCACAAGAAGATGGTAGCTTTGGATTTTTGGCAGCCAATAGTGCTGACCCGAACTTTTCAGATATCGACATTAATGTTTGGGGACCTTATACAGACGAAGACCTCGTTTGTGATGGAACTTTAGATGACGAACCCATTAGAAGTACTTGGTCTGGTACGCCTGGAGTAACTGGACTGATTGATATTAATCCAGAAACAGGAGCAGTCGTTACCGAAGTTTGTGAAGGTGCAGGAGGGAGTAAATTTGTCTCCACTATTTCTGTAATTACTGGCGAATGGTATGTTGTTTTAATTAATGATTACGGTGGAAATATTGTTGATGGACAAATTGATATGGATTTCACCTTTACCGATGATGGCGTACTCGGTGCAGCGGATGATAACTTTACAGTAACTGCGGATACCAGCGTTTGTGTTGGCGAGCCAGTACAATTATTAGCAGAAGGCGGTTCTTTGATTCAATGGATGAGCAATCCTGCGTTGAGTTGTGTCAATTGTCCTAATCCAGTTGCGACCGTTACCGAAACAACGATTTTTGAAGTAGCTATTTTTGGTGCTTGTAGTTCAGATACCTTGGCGGTTGAAATTTCTGCTTTGGGCGGGCCAGATATTGATTTCACAGTAGACATCACGGAATGTTCAGATACTTCAATTGTTGAAGTGACCGAGATTATTTCAGACAGCCTTAATATGTTTACTTCGTTCAATTGGGAATTGACCATTGATGGAATGACTTATACTTCCCTTGATGAAAATCCCATTTTTGAATTTACGGAAATAGGTTTAGCTACTTTAACACTCATCGCTACCAATGATAGCGGATGTAGTAGTGCCTCAACACAAGAATTCACAATTAATCCTCCAATCTTCGTTTTAGCGTTGGGACCTGACCAAACATTGACTTGTGATACACTAAGTATTGCATTGGATGCAAGCGATGATTTTGTAACTTATGCTTGGAGTACCACTGAGGAAACAAGTGAAATTACAGTTACTCAACCAGGTGTTTATTCAATTACCGTTACCGATATTTGTGGGGTGACACTGACAGACGAAGTGACGATTAACCAAGATATTAATACAACACCGCCTGACCTTCCTGCCAATGTTGACATTTGTGAAGGAGAATCATTTATGTATGATGCTGGCGATGATTTTATAACTTATGAATGGTCACCAATTGAAGGATTAAGTTGTACGGATTGTCCAAATCCAACAGCAAACCCTATTGTAACAACAATTTATACTTTGACCGTAACAAATGCTGACGCTTGTGTTGCAACGGCAACCAGTCAAATCACAGTGAATCCAACGGAAACCTCGAATGTAACCCTTGAAGTTTGTGATGGCTCAACGGCGACTTATAATGGAATAGATTTAGAAATTGGTACAACAACAGATTTTGATTTCTTTACCTTAAATGGTTGCGATAGTACCGTTACTGTAGCAGTTATTGGATTGCCTAACTTTAACTCAACAGTTGACCTTTCGGCTTGTGATGGCTCAACGGTTGATTATAATGGAACAACTTTGGACGCAGGTACAACCATGGATTTCAATTTCACGGCAACGAATGGCTGTGATAGTATCGTTACCGTAAACGTGGCTTCCTTGCCAAATTTTGCTTCAACGCTGAGTTTATCGGCTTGTACAGGTCAAACGGTTGACTATAATGAAACAACGCTTGAAGTTGGCTCAACAATGGATTTTGTTTTCCAAGCGACGAATAGTTGTGATAGTACGGTTACTGTCACCGTATCTGAACTGCTTAACTTCACTTCAACGGTTGACTTGTCCGCTTGTGAAGGTCAAACAGTTGATTATAATGGAATGCCTTTGGTAACTGGCTCAATGACTGATTTTACCTTTACCGCAACGAATGGTTGTGATAGTGTCGTTACCGTAAATGTTTTCCTTTTACCAGTATTTACTGCTACATTAAATTTAGCAGCTTGTGAAGGCGGAACGGTTGCCTACGAAGGTTCAGACTTGATGCCGGGCACAATGACGGACTTTACTTTCATCGCCAGTAATGGCTGTGATTCTATCGTAACCGTAGTCGTTGCCACTCTACCAAATATCACGACTGCTGAAAACATTGCGATTTGTGAAGGAGAAACAACTGACATTTTTGGAACACCAACCAGTACGGCAGGTGTTTACGAAATGACTTTTACCGCGACCAATGGTTGTGATAGTACACACACGATTGACCTGACCATTTTTGATGCCTTTACCCTCAATTTGTCAAGCACCAACAACGATTGTGCTGGTGGATTGGAAGGTACAGCTACCGCAAATACAGTTGGCGGTGTCGCTCCATATACTTACGAATGGAATACGGGCGCGATGGGACAAACAATTACCAACCAATCCGCTGGTATTTATGCAGTTGTTGTGACGGATGCCAATGGATGTAGCGCAGCAGGCAGTATTGAAATTGAGCAACCAGCAGTTATTGAAACCACGACGACGCAAGTGAATGTTGGTTGTGAAAACCCAGGTTCTGCAAGCGCTTCGGCAATTGGCGGTACACTTCCATTGACTTACGCTTGGAGTACAGGCATTACGGCACAAAGCATTGACGATATTTTAGCAGGAGAATATACTGTAACCGTAACGGATGCTAATAATTGTATAATGACCGAAACGGTAGTTATTACTGGAGCATTTGGCCCAGAAATTTCTATTGATATTGATGCACAACCAACCAGTAATGATTTAATGGGCGGAGAATTGTCTGTCAATATTAATGGCGGAACTGCCCCATTTAATTTCACTTGGAACAATGGTGGCAATACGGGTATCCTTAATAATTTGGGTTCTGGATTGTATAACTTAACGGTAACTGATGCCAATGGCTGTGGTGCAGAAGCAAGTGCTACCCTATTCGTACCAGGCTGTATTATCGGTCAAATTTGGGACGATGAAAACAGAGATGGGTGTCAAATGTTAGGTGAATCTGGCATTATCGACATTGAATTAGAATTGAACGGTACAGATATTTTTGGAAACGACGTTACTTTAACGGCGACTACCAATAATAATGGAACCTATAAGTTTGAAACAATGCCTCCAGGTACTTTTGAAATTTCTTACGTTGATTTAGATGCCGACGAATATGGCGTTTCACCAATGGACAATTGCAACAACGATAATAAAGACAGTGATTTCAGTGTCAATACCGAAAGCTTTTTTATCACTTTAGCAGAAGGTGCATGTCCTAATAATTTGGATGGTGGATTATTTGACCCATGTCTGAATGTCTTGGATGCTGGTACGATTTGTTGTGACCAAGTACTTTGTGGACCAGGGAACGTTCCTGCTCCGATTTTGTCCTTAACGCCTGGTACGGGTGCAGGAGGAGCAATTGAGTACATTTGGATGAGAAACACGAACGGCGCGCCATTAGGTAGTGCTGGATGGTCTCCAATTATGGGAACAAACAGTCCAGATTATTCGCCAGGTGCTTTGCATATCACAACTTATTTTGCTCGCTGCGTGCGTGCAGTCGGTTGTGAAAACTGGTTAGAAAGCAACATCGTAGAAATCGTAGTGGAAGACGACGCAGTTGCAGAAATCAATGGTCCAATCCTCAATTGTGTTGGTGATATGGTCACTTACACCGCTTTGGAGAATGCTCCAGGTACTACTTACCAATGGAACTTTGGAGGCTTGGCTACGCCATCAACGGCATCAAGCCAAACCGTCAATGTTACTTGGAATTATTACACCACTGCAAACATTATCTTGACCGTAACCAACGATGGTTGTACTTCTACAGATAATTATTATGTAGCAATCTCTAATAGCAGCATCATTTGTGGAAGTTCTATCGTAGCAGAAATGTACGGTCTTAACAAAGAAGAAGTGAACGGTACAGATGCCACGGAATATTCAATTTTAACCAACCCAATCAGTCATGAATTGACTGTGACTTGGGATGAAATGGTTGAAGGAATGGTCGACATGAAATTGTTGTCCGTTGATGGTCAGCAAGTTGCTTCCTCAATTGCGGAAGGAACGGCATTAAGACATCAAATAGAAACGACTGATTTGAGAAGCGGCTTGTACTTGTTGCAGGTGCAGGATGCGAATGGAACGAGACAGGTTTTGAAAGTCTTTAAGCGATAATTGCTGCTTTTGAAGACTTAGGAATACGAATTAAATAAACTCAGACTCTTGAGAGGATATTTTACCCTCACTTTTCACTTTAAAAAT
>JBLHWU010000147.1:0-16828 GCA_047629355.1 Saprospiraceae bacterium
ACCTTTGATAAACCAACTTTATTTATCAAAGGTGGTAATTCTAAACACATTCAAGCCGAATATCAAGCACAGATTTTAGAGAAATTCCCTGAAGCCGTTGTTAAGACCATCGAAAACGCGGGACATTGGGTGCATGCCGACCAACCAGAGGCTTTACTCCAGATGGTTCGGGAATGGTTTTTGTAAAGTAGGAATTGACAGTCTTTCTTGTTGTCACTTTACTATAATTTAATGGATTCACTTCGAATACGGCTATTTAGTCTGGGACAATCTCCCCGACTAACAAATAATGAAAACCGGAGAATTGCGGTTATGAATCGCATATCATTTCCATTTGCATTGACAGTTTTTATTAATGCGCTTCTATTCCTTTTTGCTGGAGATATGGAGGGCTTTGTTACGGCAAATTTGGTAACTATTGTTGTTCTGATGCCCATTATTTTTAATCATTATGGGCAGCAGCACTTTGCATCTTTATTTTTTATTCCAGCTTATTATGCTCTGCTAATTGGTATTGCCTTTTTGGTTGGCGCATCCTCGAAAATTGAATTTGGATTTTTCTTGATTTTGATGGCGATTTCTATTTTTACAAATAAAATTAAGCATCGGTATTTATTGCAAATTTCAGCATTTCTGGGTTTCTTTTTAGTGAACATGATTTACAGGTTCACAACTCCTTTATTTGTATATCCGTATCCATTTTTGGGGAGTTTGCTTAATGGAATGGGAATGGGCTTTGTTTGTTTTCACATTATTTTGTTTTTTAAAGAAGAAACAGAACGGTCAGAAAAGCATATTTTGAGTAGCCGTGAAAAATACAGTTCTCTGATAAATGGGGCAATGGATATTGTAATTATTATCAATCAAGAAGGGTATATTATCAAATGGAATAAGCAAGCAGAACAAGTATTTGGATATAATTATGACGAGATTAAGCATCAAAAATGGTATGCTTTTCTAATTCCTGAAAGACATAGAGAACGATTTATGCTAGGGTTTGAAACAGCGATAAAAATAGGGAAAGGAAAACTCTTGGGAAGACGGGAAGAAATAAAAGGAGTGACTAAAGCTGGAAAAGAACTGCCAATAGAAATTTCCGTAGTACAATTTTTGCATGAAGGGCAGTTTATTTTTAACGCATTTTTACGGGACATTACGGAGAAAAAAGAAGCAGAAAAACAATTGGTTGCCATGAATCAAGAGTTGCGACAATTTGCCAGCGTTGCCTCTCATGATATGAAAGAACCGCTGCGAACGATTAGCAGTTTTAGTGATTTATTGGCGCGCCGAATTCCAGATAACAAAGAAACTAAGGAGTTTTTACATTTTATAAAAGACGCTTCTAAGCGAATGACGCGCTTGCTCGAAGACCTTATTTCTTATGCAAAAGCTGGACATGATGTAGATGATGTCACCAATATTGATCTTAATAACATTCTGGTTTTGGTCAAAAATAATCTGTACAATTTAATTGAAATAAAAGGCGCAACGGTTGAATGTGGACGTCTACCAACTATTGCTGCTCAACAAACGCCACTTATTCAATTGTTTCAAAACCTTATAGGAAATGGCATCAAATATACCAGCGAAGGGGTAAAACCAAGCATTAAAATTGATAGCCGAGAATTGGAAAACGTTTGGGAAATTAGCATCTCAGACAATGGCATTGGTATGAAACAAGAGTACCTGAATCAAATATTTGAACCTTTCACTCGCTTGCACACGCGCGAGAAATTTGAGGGTTCAGGGATTGGGTTAGCCGTGTGTAAAAAAATTGTGGAACGTTTCAAAGGGAAAGTATGGGCGGAATCGGAATTGAACAAAGGAACGGTTTTTTATCTTCATTTGCCAAAAATGAAAGTAGTTCCGATGATTGAAATATCTGCGAAGGTTTTGAAAGGGTATATAGATGCCGGGTAATAAAATCATGCGCAAAGTTGTTCTACGGTAGGCGGTGGGTTCCGCCCGAATGTCATCAACTTAAGCGCAGGTAACGACAAGGTATCTGTTACCTTAAAACGGAACAATAGGTAACAGGTACTCTGAAAGTATCCGCTACCTGTGCGACATCAAATCGTTAAGTTGATGACATTCGGGTTTCGCTCATCTCATACCTTGCTCGCACTTTCAAACGAAAGTTAAGGAATGAGAATAAGTCCAAGGTACGAGGTAAGTGAAACCCACCGCGTACCACAGATATCAATATTTAACATTTTTCTAATACAATCCTGTCAAAAAGCTTGCGCATTTACAAGGAAATTTTAGCTAGTTTTGCGCAAAAATCACTCAATGCAACAGACAAACGAACCAGTTACCGACGAAAGTCCACCAATTTTCTCTTCTTGGAAATATCTCTATGCCATCGTACTGATTTTGCATACCATCATCATTGCCTTTTTTTACTTTTTTACACAGAACCATTCTAATTGATTCGAATAATTGGATTAATTCAATTGACTCGATTTTCTAAACAACGAGGTCAATCGAAATAATCGAATCAATCAACTAATCGAAATAATCAAACTATGCACATAATTGATTGGATTGTTATGACCGCCGTTTTGTTGGGAATTGTGGTATACGGCATGTATAAAACGCGGAAAGTTGCTAATGTAAAAAGCTATCTTTTGGGTGACCGCGACCTGCCGTGGTGGACGATTGGATTGTCGGTGATGGCGACACAAGCGAGCGCTATTACGTTTTTGAGTACGCCCGGACAAGCTTATGAAGACGGTATGCGGTTTGCACAATTTTACTTTGGTTTGCCTGTCGCAATGGTATTTTTATGCGTCTTTGTGCTACCGATTTACTATCGACTCAACGTTTTTACAGCCTATGAATACCTCGAAGGGCGGTTTGATTTGAAAACGAGGACGCTTACCGCACTGCTATTTTTGATACAACGGGGATTAGCAGCAGGAATTACGATTTATGCGCCTGCGATTATTCTATCGAATATCATGGGCTGGAATCTGAATATGACGATTCTGGTGATTGGTATTCTGGTGATTTTCTACACCGTTTCGGGCGGAACGAAGGCGGTGAGTATCACGCAAAAGCAGCAGATGATTGTAATTTTGTGTGGAATGGTGATTGCAACGTTTATTTTAGTCGGTGATTTGCCCGAAAATGTAAGCTTTAATAATGCGATAGACATTGCGGGTTCACTTGGAAAATTAAACATTGTTGATTTTAAATTTGACCTCTCTGAGCGCTATAATTTTTGGTCAGGAATGTTGGGGGGTACCTTTTTATTTCTTTCTTATTTTGGCACAGACCAATCGCAAGTACAACGATATTTGTCAGGTAAATCTTTGACAGAGAGTCGGTTAGGTTTATTGTTTAATGGTATTGTAAAAGTGCCGATGCAGGTTTTTGTGTTGTTTGTGGGAATATTGGTATTTGTCTTTTTTCAATTTACAAAACCGCCAATTCATTACAATAATGCCAATTTGGCAATCGTAGCGGAGTCACAATATGCTCCTGATTTAGCTGATTTACAAAAGGAATATGATGCGAATTTTGAGGCTAAAAAAACGTCTGTTGACAACTTAGTCGTAGCGATGGAATCTGGAAATGAGACCGCTATTCAAACCGCAACAACGGAAGTGGAAAGCTTCCGAAAGCAAGAATTTGAAATCAGAGAAGGTGTAAAAATACTTGTCAATCAAGTTGACCCTGACCTCAAAGTTGCTGATAAAGATTACGTTTTCATCACGTTTATCACCAAACACTTGCCGATTGGATTGATTGGCTTGCTCTTAGCTGTTATCTTTTCTGCCGCAATGTCTTCCACTTCTTCGGAACTCAACGCCTTGGCAACGACGACGATTATCGACTTTTATCGACGTTCTTTCAAAACCGATGGTACAGACAGACATTACTTTACCGCCTCCAAATTATTCACGGTCATGTGGGGTGGATTGGCCTTGATTTTTGCCTTTTCTGCCAACTTTGCGGACAACTTGATTGAGTTGGTCAACATCGTCGGTTCGGTATTTTACGGAGCGATATTGGGCGTGTTTTTAGTCGCCTTTTTCTATGAAGATTTGAGCAATAAATCGCGGAATATGAGTGGTATTGTGGGCGCAGTGATTGGTGCTTGTTTGGTCGGTTATGCCTTTGGTGATTTGAATAAAGAAGCGGCTTTGATGGGCGGGATTCCAGGTTTTGCAGTGGGTTGGATTTTAACTCATTTTACCTTCAAAAAAATCGGTGGACATGCTGTGTTTATTGGCGCATTGATGGGCGAAGCAGTTGTGATGACCGTTTTCATTTTATCCAAATTAGAAATTGTTACTATTGCTTATTTATGGCTGAATTTAATTGGCTGTGTACTGGTGATTTTATTCGCGTATTTGATTCAGCAGATTTTGGGAGAGGAGAAGTTGAGCGTGAAATAGTATAAAATTAATAGGTTATTCTAATAGTGGTCGGAGCGTCAAGAACGCTCCGACCACCGCTATTATTTCGAATTTGGAGCGTTCTCGACGCTCCAAGTTCTATTGGAAAAAATCCTTAGATATTTTGTTGATAAATATAATTATTTTTCACCAAAGACTGCTACCGAATCTTCACTACTTTCCCAATATTCTCCACTTGTTCCCCTTCCAAATTATAGCGTAAATAATACGTTCCATCAATCAAATTGACGAGATTTATCAGTACAGATTTTCCATTGATTGCGTGAGTAGCGACGATTTTTCTTGTATTGCCAATAACTTCGACAGTGCCGTGCATTTTATTTTCGACATCGATTTTTAGGTAATCTTGAGTGGGGTTTGGGTAGAAATTCCAGTTTCGAGCGGCGATTTTAATGGATGATGGTGGACTTTTATAATTAACACGTTTTAACCCCCTGATAATATGAATGTTATTTTGTTCGACAAGGGGTATTTCATAAGCAGTCAACACAACTTCATTTAAATCATGCACTCCTTTCTTCATCACAATCAAATTATCAAAAAGCAAATCATCCAAAGTCATTTCAACATCTTGATAACCCAAATAGGAAATCTTTAGCCGATATTGTACGGGGTAAGCTCAGAACTATGCTTGACCAATTTACTTTTGGTTTTTTGGACGACCAATTATTAAAAATTAAAAATTAAGAATGAAGAATTAAAAATGCTTGGATTACCCGTCATTCTTAATTTTTCATTCTTAAACCTATATTAAAACTAAGCCGGAGCTTGGTATTTCTTAACAAACGCTTCCATTTCATCCACCATTTCTGGCGAACCAATGGCAATTGTCGCCCGTTGGTGCAAATCTTTCACTTCAATGTCCATAATGCGCTCCAATTGGCAAGTAATGGCCCGCCCGCCTGCTTGTTCGACGATGAAACTAAGTGGATTACATTCGTATAAAAGACGTAGTTTTCCATGCTGATATTTTCGTGTATTTGGATACAAGAAAATACCGCCTTGGAATAAAATTCGGTGCACATCCGCCACCATCGACCCAATGTAGCGCAACCGATAATTCAGATCACAACAATGGTCAACATATCGACGCATTTCTACATCAAATTTCAAATAATACCCTTGATTTACGGAGTAATAATTACCGCTTTTTGGAATCTGAATATCTCGATGAGATAGGCAAAATTCACCGATAGAAGGGTCTAGAGTAAAGGCATTCACGCCGCGGCCTGTGGTGTAAACCAACAACGTAGAAGTGCCATACAGGACATAGCCGGCTGCGACTAAATCCGTTCCTTTTTGGAAAAAATCTTCACGCTCAATCGGCTTACCGGTGTCTGATTTTCGGCGATAAATACCGAAAATAGTTCCGACGGAAACGTTGACATCAATATTAGAAGAACCGTCCAATGGGTCAAAAACGACGACATACTTAGATTCTTTACCCTCAATGGAAGGAATTGCCACAAAATCCTCGTCTTCTTCCGAAGCAATGCCTGCACATTCGCCGCTATTGCTCAAGCATTCGATGAGTTTTTCATTGGCGTACAAGTCCAATTTTTGAACGGTATCGCCAGATGTATTTTCGCCATCAGCAACACCTAAAATGCTGACGAGACCCGCTTTATTGACTTCACGATTGACAATTTTGGCAGCAACGCCAATGTCTCGCAACAAACCAGTCAGTTCACCACTGGCATACGCGAAATCTTTTTGACGAGTCATGATGAATTCGTCGAGCGTAGTTATGCTTTTATTCATAAGTTGATTGATTCGATTAGCATTTTTGATTGTCTCGATTTTTCGATTAATTCGATTATGGAAGGAGTTGAATGCTAATTTTAGTTAGGGAAATGATTATTATAATTCGGTTAGCGCAAATTTAATAATAAAAGAAGGGTTTGGGAAGTTTGAATCTATTATTTTTGCCCCAGCAAACAAAAAGCCTTTTAAAAGGTTAGGTTTACTCGTTAAATTTCCTAACTCAACAATCGAGTTAATCGAGTTAGTCGAGTTAATCGAAAAATTGAGCTAATCGAATCAATCAAATAATCAAAACAATCGAATTCATTGAAACACCTCGCTTACCTTAATAAATACTTCTTAAAATACTACAAATACCTTCTTTTAGGAATTGTATTCGTGTCCTTATCCAACTGGTTTCGGGTATTGCAGCCGCAGATGATTCGGGATGCACTGAACTTGGTATTGGAAAATATTGGTTTGTATCAAGTTTTTGAAAATTTTGACAATCAAGCACTTGTCCAAGCCAATCTTGGTAAAATTCTGCTATTTTTTGGATTGTTGGTCGTCCTTTTGGCTTTAATGATGGGAATTGCGATGTATTTCATGCGGCAGACCATTATCGTAATGTCGCGCTTGATTGAATACGATTTGCGGAAGGAAATTTTTGACCATTACGAAAAATTAGACCTTGCTTTTTACAAACGAAACAATACGGGCGACCTCATGTCCCGCATCACCGAAGATGTTTCAAAAATCAGAATGTACGTCGGTCCTGCTTTATTATATGGTATCAATCTTGTGTCTTTATTCGTTTTTGTGATTTGGTCGATGTTGAAAGTGAGTGTCGAATTGACACTGTGGTCACTCGCGCCACTGCCCTTGTTATCGCTCTCGATTTATTACGTAAGTCGATTGATAAATAAGAAAAGTGAAGTGATTCAAGCGCAATTAGCGACGTTGAATAGCACGGCGCAGGAAGTTTATTCGGGTATTCGAGTGGTTAAAAGTTATGTGCAGGAGAAAATGATGGGACAATATTTTAGCGACCAAAGCGAAGATTATAAAGAAAAAGCGATGGAATTGGCAAAGGTCAATGCGCTCTTTTTCCCAACGATGGTGTTACTAATTGGAGCGAGTACCGTGATTACGGTTTATGTTGGGGGATTATTGGTCGTTGAAGGGGCTATTTCGCCTGGTAATATTGCGGAATTTGTGATTTATGTGAATATGTTGACTTGGCCGGTGACGGCGTTGGGCTGGATTACCTCCTTAATTCAACAAGCGGCGGCTTCGCAAAAACGGATTAATGAGTTTTTACACGCTGAACCTAACATTATTGACCCAATTGAGCAACCAATTAGCATTCAAGGGAATATAGAGTTTAAGAACGTTAATTTCATTTATCCAGATACGGGAATTGTGGGCATGAAAGATGTTGATTTTCAGTTGAAAAGCGGTGAAAAGATGGCGATTATTGGCAAGACAGGGTCTGGAAAGACCACAATTGCTGATTTATTGGTGAGAATGTATGATGTAACGGGTGGCGAGATTTTAATTGATGGCAATAATATTCAAAAAATTGACTTGGCTAACCTTCGCCAACGGGTTGGATATGTGCCGCAAGATGTGTTTCTTTTTTCTGATTCTATTTCAAAAAATGTAGCTTTTGGAAAATCCGAAGCGACTCAACCACAGATTGAAGAATATACGAAATATGCCGCTGTTTATGACGACATCATGGAACTCAAACAAGGTTTTGAAACAACGACAGGGGAGCGCGGCGTAACGCTTTCTGGTGGTCAAAAACAGCGGGTTTCGATAGCACGAGCATTTATTAAAAATCCAGATATTGTGATTTTGGATGATTGTTTGTCGGCAGTGGATACGAATACGGAGGCGCAGATTTTGGGTTATTTGGATAAAGCCTTGTCTGATAAAACAGCGATAATTATTACGCACCGAATTTATTCTTTGCTTGAATTTGATAAAATAATTGTGCTGGAAGATGGGCAGATTGTGGAACAAGGGACGCATGAGGAATTGTTGGAGAATAAGGCGTATTATTATGAATTGTATGAGATGCAGCGGATGGAAGAGGGGGAGAATGTTTAGATAAGTCAGAAGTCAGACGAGACCGTTTCACTGTCAGAAGTCAGATAAAAAATCGCTACTTTCCCACTATTTCTCTCTGACCTCTGACAGTGAAACGGTCTGACTTCTGACCTCTGACTTCCACTAATTTCCATAAATATTTAAAATATCTCCTCTTTTTTTTTGTTATTTTTAACTATTAACTACATTTGTCGGGAAATTGTGGATAGTTCAATTTGACTAAGTTATATTTTATTTAAAAAATAGATATTTTTTAAAAGTGTAATCAGTTGAAAATGAATCCCAAACAATTACTTGAAATCATTTATTTGTAAATTTAAAATTAGTATTGTGGAGAATTCAAGAAAATTTGAGAGTGTATATTCTAAAAAAGTAAGAGCAGGAAAGAGAAGAACTTACTTTTTTGATGTACGCAAGACGAAAGGTGAAGATTTTTATTTGACATTGACGGAAAGCACTAAAAAGTTTCAGGGCAATGGGTACGAGCGGCATAAAATCTTTCTATACAAAGAAGATTTCAATCGTTTTGAAGATAGTTTGAAGGAGACTTTGGATCACATCCGTACGGAATTGATGCCTGATTATGACTACGAAGAGTACACTCGTCGTCATGAAGAGTGGGAAGCTAAGAAAGCGGAAATGGTTGCCAGTGGAGAGTGGGAAGAGCGCGGTCCACGTAGCCGTGAAAACGACAACGATAATGAGAACAATCATAATCAGAACAACAACAGCAATGACAATGACAACGACAACGACAACGACAATAACGACAAAACCAACTATGCTGCTCCTGCGAGTGATGCAAATGATGATGACGATATCGAAACAGAAGACGACATGGCTTGGTAATTTACCATTGCTAAAATAAATAAAAAGGGAAGTTGATGGTATCAGCTTCCCTTTTTTAGTTTTCCGGTGTGTAGGTTTTAGCTTACGCGTACATTATTAGACAGTGGTAAAAAGTTTATTAATTGTCTTATCCGTGAAGCAGATGAATACGAATAGCCCTGAACGCAATTCGGGGGCATTCAATGAAGTACGAGAATCTTGAAGGGATTGAATAAAGCTAACTTATATTCAACTCCTCCAGAGTTGCGGGCGTTGGGAGATTCCTCACCACGGATTTTATCCGTGGTTATTCATATTTAATCCCTTCAGGATTTGAGGAAAGTTTGTTGCACGGGAACTAAATCTACGCACCATCAAATGCTTGCTCAAATTCCGCTCTCAAAAGTTCCAAATCTGCTGCTTCATACCGCCGCGAAAAATGTACTGGAATCGCTTCTCTTACCTCACATTCCCGCATAATTTGACCTGACGCCATCGAATAACTATGAAAATTTGTCGTCGCCATTTCAATATCTGCTGCTTTATAAAAACTTTCTATAAAGACTTTATCGCAATTTTGAAACAGGCTTTTAATTTTTAAATGATTGTCTGCATTGGCGGCGTGGTCCATAATGATGCCGAAAGTTGCGCCTGTATTTCGTTCTAAAAGGTGAAATAAATCGCCCGACAGCAATTCTTTTTCCTCTATTTCAAGTTGCACTTTCTTATCCTCTTTTTTAAAAGCCTCTTTGAGTGTCCGCACCCATTTTCCTCCGTTAAAACCGCTTTTCGCGATGTTCATATTTATCGAATCATGCTGTTTGAAACGGTAAGCAATCGATGGTGTTTTATGGTCAAGAATGGTGAAGTTGGTTTGAAACTTATCATTTTTAAAAATGGTGTTTTGCGTTAATGTACCAATCTTTTTCAACGCCCAAATCGGTGGCTCAACTTCATAAATGTGAATTTCATTTACTGAAACAATCTCCCGAATTTCGTAAATAATCGCGCCCTTTTGAATGAGATTCCAAGTATAGCCTTTGATTCTCGCTTGTACTTGCGCTGCAATTCCTTTCGGTCCACAAATGGTGACGCGTCGCTGAATGCCAATCTGATGTCGTAAGATTTGGTCGAAATTAATGAAATGATCGATGTGCGTATGGCTGATGAAAATCGCGTTGGCATTTTGGCAATCTTTGACGGTTAAATCACTCGCTTCCCCACATTCACAGATATAATTCCAAGGATGATTGTCTACGTTGAATAGCAGACAAATATCTTCCTTTGGTTGACTTTTTAGTATGGTGCTAAACATGATTTTTTCGTTTACTACTTAAGTAACGTGATTAACATTATATTTACACTGTTTTTTTTGTGGACACAGATATTTTCCTGTATCTTACCATTCAAATCATAAAAACAGCCACAATGAATTTTAAAATACTGATTTTTAGCACATTACCTTTTTTTGTCTTGACCAATTGTGAGAACGAAACACCAAAATCGGAACCTTTATCCAATTCAATTGCGGTCAATCACGAAGATAAATTGCCTTTGCCCAAGCCTGTTCCGATTAGAAAAGTTGAATATCCGCTTGCATTTTCCCTCGATTATTTGATGGGAAAATTTAATCCCGCCAAAGATACTGCTTTTACCAAAATATCAACTAAACATGCCGACCGAGATGAGTTGTATATGCGCAAAGATGCCTATACTGCTTTTCAAAAAATGCACAATGCCGCTAAGCAAGAAGGTATAACTTTAACGATTCGTTCTGCTGCTCGAAATTTTGCGAATCAAAAGCGGATTTGGGAAAGCAAGTGGTCGGGTCGCCGAAAATTGTCAGGCAATGTGAATGCGGCAAAGAAGTTTCCAAAAGCAGTGCCGCGTGCCTTGAAAATTTTAGAATTTAGTTCTATGCCGAGTACTTCTCGACATCACTGGGGGACGGATATTGATTTGAATAATTTTAACAATGAATATTTTACAAAAGGGCGTGGGTTGAAGGAATATAAATGGTTGACGGCGCATGCGGTAGAGTATGGGTATTGCCAAGTTTATACTGAAAAAAGTGTATCTGGGCGAGAAGGATACAATGAAGAAAAATGGCATTGGTCGTACTTACCGATTTCAAAACAGCTGACAGAATTGGCGCAGCGAGAGATGAAAGATGAATTAATTAAGGGCTTTAAAGGGTCGGAAACGGCGAAAGAAATTGGCGTTGTTGAAAAATACATTTTAGGGATTAGTCAAGATTGTTTTTAAGCTTTTCAAAACCTTTTATTCTTTTCTAAATTATGATAGTTGAAATTTAGAAACAAACTCCCTAACTAAAAACTCAATAGATTTTGAGAAGCGAGAAACTCAATAGATTTTCGAGCTTCAAAAAAGACAGTGCGCGTTGCCGCAGAAACCTCTTGTTTAAATTCAATGCAACTTTTAAAAAATCTGTTGACTTTTTAATAATTGCTCATTTGGCGAAGACCTTTCAACTATGAATCTTGATTTTATCAATATAGCGGTGACCTGGACATTGGTCGGACTCATTTGGGTGGTTCAATTGGTGCATTATCCGTCTTTTCAATACATTGACAATTCTGAGTTTCTGAAATTTCATGAGCATCATTCCCAATCTATTTCTATTGTTGTCTTGCCGTTGATGCTAGCGGAATTGGCTTTGGCATTTTATTTAGGCTATCAAAGTAATTGGAATTTCATTTCACTATTACCACTTCTATTAGTTGCCTTAATTTGGTTAAGCACCTTTCTTCTTCAAGTCCCGATTCATCAGCAATTGGGTAGCGGTAAAAATCTAAAGTTAATTATAAATTTGGTACATTCAAACTGGATTCGGACGGTGCTTTGGACTGCTAAAGCATTTTGGATTAGCTATTATTTTGATAGTTAAAAGGTGGTTATTTAAACTGAGAAGTAATTTTAATTTTCATTTTTTATTGAAAACTATATCTTGTTTTGTATAAAATAGTGCTTTTTTAATCTTTTTTTTAAGAAATATTTGTCTTCTGTTTAACTTTTTACTTCTAAAGTTAAACAAAACATAAAATGAATCGTTTGAGTAAAAAGTAATGGCTCTTATTAGCTATTGGGAGGAGTGTGAGCAAACTGGTTTTTTTGAAGAAATTTGATATCAAAAAGCCATTTTTAGCTGATTTTGGTTGACTGTTTTGCTTTAAAAACTATCTCCTCATAATTCTTTATAAGATTCAAAATAATTAACAAAAAAACATTCTTAATGAAAAATTTGAAATTTCTATTTATCGGTTTATTGGCACTTAATTTATTTGTATTCACTTCTTGTAGTGATGACGATTCTACGCCTGAACCAGAAGCATTGAGCATTGTGGATACGGCAATTGCGACAGCTGACTTGAGTATTCTAGTACAAGCATTGCAATCGGCTGACTTGGTAACTGCTCTTCAGGCAGACGGACCATTCACGGTATTTGCGCCAACTAATCAAGCATTTCAAGACTTATTGGATGATGTTCCTGCTTGGACAACTTTAGAGGACATTCCAGCAGCGACGTTAAGCAATGTATTGTTGTTTCACGTAGTGAGTGGCAATGTGAAAGCGGCTGATTTGACGGATACTTACGTTCCAACCTTGTCGCCAGCACCCAATTCTGAAGCAGTTAGCTTGAAAATTGATGTGACAGGTGGTGTACAATTCAACGGTTCTGCTAGTCCTGTAACAACGGATATTGAAGCGACCAACGGAACGATTCACATTATCAACAAAGTAATGTTGCCACCAAGTGTTGTTGGCATCGCTTTGGATAATGACAACTTTTCGACTTTAGTTGCGGCATTGACTCGCGAAGATTTGACGACTAATTTTGTTGGTATCTTATCTGGAGACGGACCGTTCACTGTATTTGCGCCAACGAACGCTGCATTCCAAGAATTGTTGGATTCTAACGATGATTGGACTGCTCTAGCGGATATTCCAGTGGCAACATTGGAAGCAGTTTTGACTTATCACGTAGTGAGCGGTGCAAATGTTCAGTCTGATGAATTGACTGATAATCAAGAAATTGCAGCATTGGGCGGTACATTGACAGTTGACTTGACAGATGGTGCAAAATTGGAAACAACTAGTGGACAATCTGTTGGTATTGTGATTGTAGATGTGCAAGGAACGAATGGTGTAGTACATGCAGTAAGCTCCGTTTTGCTTCCATAATTTTGGACTAAAAAAGTGAAAAATATTGTAAAACGGGGGAGAAATTCAATTTCTTTCCCGTTTTCTTTTTAAAATGAAAATTATGAAATTGCTTATAACTTCAATGCTTTTAATCATGGCAGCTACACTTTCCTTAGAAATAGATTTTGGTCAAAAAACAGGCGGTCAAGATTGGCAAATCATGAATGACGGTGTAATGGGTGGTCTGTCTAAAGGGCATATCGAAATGAAGGAAGAAACGCTGATTTTTCGAGGAACGGTTTCTTTGGAAAATAATGGTGGCTTCACTTCTTTGCGCGGACCTTACGAAAACTACGATTTATCGAATTTTGAAACTATTACGGTCAAATACAAATCTACGGGTCAAGATATTGCTTTTAGAATGGAACTTTACGAGCGATGGTTTTATCCGTATTTCAAAAAGAATTTGCCCGAAACCGATAATGAATGGCAGACGATTTCCATACCTTTATCTGAGTTCAATGAGTATCGAATTGGAGATGCGACGGGTAAAAAAATGTCAGCTGAAAACTTGGCAAATGTGATTCGTTTGGGCTTTAATACCAATAGTAAAAAGGCTAGTTCATTTGAGTTTGAAGTGGATTTTATTCGGTTTCAATAAATTTTAGAAGGAAATCGCGCAGGTTAACTTATTCATACAAAACCTGCCAACCTTCCACCCAATACGTCGTTCGCCCCGCAATTTTGCCAGAAACGACGGTACCTTTACCTTTCAATTCGCCTTCTTTTCGCCATTTGTCCCAAAACCATTCGCCAGGATATTTTTTATAATGCGGCAACTTTTCTACCGCTTCATTTAGGATGCTTTGCATCGTTTTAAAAATAGCTTTCAACTGTTTTTTCGATAAGGCATTAACGCGCGAAGCAGGATTGATTTTAGTTTGAAAACAAACTTCATCCGCATATAAATTACCCACACCTGCCAGATGATTTTGATTTAATAAAAAGCCTTTAATAGACGATTTTTTACCTTCCGCTATTTTTAAAAATGCTTTTTCAGAAATGACCAAAGCATCTTCGCCTAGTTTCTTCTCCTTTATAAATGCTTCTAAATCAGGGATGTGCACTATTCTCGCGAACTTCCGAGGACAATCAAAACCCAATTTCATTCCATTCTCGAATTCAAACCTAAAACGCTCATGCTTTGGTTTGTCAATGGCATCATCGTAATATTTGAGGTCACCCGTCATGCCAAAATGTAGCAAGATATGGTCTTCGTTATCCATCTCCGCAAAGAGGTATTTGCCTCGTCGGTAGGATTTCAAAAAGGTACGTCCAGCGGTCAAATCGGCAAATTCAGAACCCGTACAATTGCGGATAATTTTATCATCTGTAACGATGGTTTGCGCTATTTTTTGGTGGAGTGCAGATTCGTTGAAGTAGTGTTGAAAGGTGTTGACTTCGGGTAATTCTGGCATAGTTGTTTAGTTTATATGGATTCAACAGGAGGTAAAGTGGATTGTTTCAAGAATTGAAAATAATTGTTTGTTCTTGTTTTAATAAAGGGAGTTTGAGGGACAAAATGGTTTTGTAAAAACCGTTTTTGTCCCCCAAATTCCCACCCGTGCTGCCGCAGGCAGCGCGCACTGTGTTTTTTGAAGCTCGAAATCTTACGATTCTCTCGCTTCTTAAAATTCAAGTAATTGGCGGTGACGGCCTTTGTTATTGAGTGTTAGTAGGATATTGGGAGCAGGTTGTGATTTGACAAACAGTGCAAATTTTCCCCAAAATAATTCAAAACAAAAAGGAAATACCAACCAATAAAATTGCCACTGAACGTGCGACAAAATTAACAGCGTGGTATTGTTCTTTCGTACTTAATTCCTTTTGATAAAACAGTCCAAAGCTAAATAAGCTAATCAAGATTAGAACGAATCCTGCCATTATAATGATTTGAGCATTTGCCCAACTTCCCATTTTAAAAATCATACCTATTGCAAATAGTCCAGCGGCAAGTGTATTAAAAAACAAGAGCCCTTTCACCTCGTTCGTGATGCTTTTGAGTGTCAAAGCATAAACAGGATGTGTCACGGCAAAAATCATTAGAGATACGGTTAGCATAAGGTTCGCGCCTTCCCAATCCAAAATTTTAAATAACGTTCCCATCATAATAGTCATTGAGGCATTTAAAAGCATCAACTTTAGCACAATGCCGAATCCTGTTATTAGTTTATTTTTATACTCTAAGTAAATGCGTACTGCTAAAAAAGGAAAAATGACATAGCAGTAAATAACGATTACTTGCTCTATTTTTGAAAAATCTAAGAAGGGTTTGACTAAGATTAATAAACAGAGTAAACCGATTAGTAGGAATTCAAAGAGTTGAAATTTGAAGAAGAATGGTTTTTTGGTTAGTGGTTCTGAGAGTTCTTGGTCTAAGATGGTTGATTGTTGCATTTGTTTGGATTTTGATTAGGTGTAGATATCTGATTTAAGATAGCAGTTGGTTTGGTTATTTTATAAAGACACTTTCACAATGATAATCTAAAAATTCCTTATTTGGTAAAAACTTATCAGGCAAAGAAATCTTTTGCTTATCATATTTAAAAAAGAAATCTAAAACAGAAGCATCGTCTTTGTAATCTCTTAAAAAAGGCGAAATTTTCACTTCAAAATCAGGCGTTATCGTAAAATAGCCTTCATCAAAAGCACCGTGATGCAACTGGTTTAAGCAAATGCCATTTCGTGGATTGAGTCGATTGATTTCGTCTTCAGACCAAGGTTTAATATGCGCTGCAACTAATAATTTAGGAAGAGATAAGCCTGTAATGGCACATTTTAAATGATAGGCAGAAAGAATGGTCGAACGAAAAAAGCTTTGATTAACTCGTCTTTTAACGACTACTGTTTTGTCTAATCCCATTTTTATGTTTTCCTCATCCTCATCGTTAATTTCCACGATGTTCTCTATCGGTTGATTGCTGAACTTAGCAATCAGCAACTCACTTTCATAGGCTAATTTTTCCCAATTCCCATGAAATTCATTCCAAACCACTTCTTCTGTTTTACTACCATTGGATAATCCAACAATCCCATCTTTTCGCAAGTCAGGGTCTAAACGACCGAGATTACCAATTTTCATATTTAAAGCAGAAGGCGACCTGCCAATAATTTTAGCGTATTTTATAATGGTTGGATGCGTCTTGCTGCTTTTTTTAAAAGGAATTTTGCAATAGACGTTGAAGGCGACGATGGTTTCTTCGTGAGTCCAGTTATTTCGTTTCATTGACTTCAATATTTTCAACACAGTAATCTGATAAGACCTCGTTTAATAGTTCGACTGTAAAATCTGAACTGCCTGGTAGGACTTGAGAGAAAACTTCTATTCTATCGTCGTTGGATAGGGTATTGAGTTGTTCGTCATTTCGGAAGAAAGATATGAAGTCATCTCTGGTGATTTGTTTGGTTGAACTTGGTTTATTTTCTTTGTAAGAATGCACTGATTTAGCCTCAATGGAATCCCAAGAAATACTTCTTACTTCGCCACTTGCCA
>JBLHWU010000148.1:0-16733 GCA_047629355.1 Saprospiraceae bacterium
TATACTTGTTTTAAACAAATAGTTATTAAAATACAAACCTTCCGAGTTTTACGAAATAAATTACGCTGCAAAGATGTGGAGACTTCCAAGCGGTAGTCGTGTGATAAACGTTTAGTGTCGTTTGTATGCGAGTGTATTCGTCTGTAGTTGAATGTAAGAAGTTAAACAATTTGATTGCGTGGTTTTTTGAAAAGAGGACGGAGTTTTGATGGATTCTTTTTTTTGAAAAAATAGTGAATAAGGGAGATTAAGTAACGCAAATTAAATAAAGTTACTTTTTTGAGCGCGCGTTTTCATTTCTAGTTTTTGCTTTAAAAGTGCGATTTATGTTGATATAATGAGTATTTTTAAAGTGAAAAATATGTACTAAATATCCGCTCAAAAATGTAAGATTATTTATTTCGCGTTTCTAAGTAGTTATTCAAGTTAATCCTGTCGGATGATTTGGCGAGTTTTAAATTTGTACTTCGTTAAAAATACTCGCCATAGCAAAGGCTATGTCTGCGTTTTTTGCCTTGTACAAATTCAAAACTCATCCAAATGCTATACGACACTATTAACTCGAACAACTACTTAGGAAGGAGTATTTTTGTATTTTGTGGTTGATATGCTCAAATTGCTGAAAATCCAATCAAAACAAAACAAAAAAATAAATGAAAAAGCAACTCTTTTTAATAACAGTTTTCCTTTTATTATTAGGAACGGTAAATGGTCAGAATCCAAGACAAGAATATGAATATCAAAGAGTAATTCGAGGAGCAAATAATCTTTTGGTAAGAAAACAATATTTAGAAGCATCAAATCAATACGAAGCGGCTTTTAAAATTTTTGATGATAGAAGAGGAGATTTGTATAATGCTGCTTGTAGTGCAAGTTTGAATGAGGATATTGAAAACGCGTATCATCTTTTAGTGAAAAGTATTGATAATGGGTACGTTGATGTTAAATGGATGATTGAGGATAAAGACTTTGAGAATCTCAAAAAAACTGATTACTGGGAAACGGTAGTCAAAAAAATCACACAAAAATTTGAGGAGATTGAATCAGATTTTCGTTTTTTAAAAACTGAAGAAATAGCCAATTTAATTCCGTTTAAATATAAGAATAAATGGGGTTATATGGACAAAGAGAATAGAAAAGTATTGGTCAATGCGAAATATGAAAGTCTTTCCTTTCCAGGGTTTTGTTTAAAAGTAGAACTGACAAAAAATAACTTTTTAGTGGTTAATGATACTGGAAGAGTAAAGATTATCCAACCGTCAAGACAACGATTCCCTCCACCTCCACCAGCAGGTTTATTTAATAAACCTGCTCAAGTTGATTCAACTGATGGGTTTTTGGGTTTTAGAGTAAACGAGAAAGGACGAATTAGCCATATTTCTCGAATATATGATAATGCTGAAACATTTTCATTTGAGGATTTGGGTTATGATGAACCTGAAATTCCAGTCTATGGTCCTTATGATATTGAGGGAAAGTTATTTGCTTTGGTTCAAAAAAATGATAAATGGGGGTTGATTAATGAAAAAGGAGAAGAGCATTCGATTTTGGGGTTCAAGTTTGAGGTTATGATAGGACTTGATGATTTTAAAGGAAAAGAACATTGGTTTTATGTTGAAGGATTTGATAAGATAAGAGGGTTCATTAATGTTAAGGGAGAAAAGAAATTTTATGGTGAATTTCAAAATAACCCTTTTGACAAATGGATTCATCTTGGGGTTTCTATATTGAAAAATGAAAATTCAAATGGACTTCTTGATTTGATAACAATGGAATGGCTAATTAAACCGGTAAAGGAACAAATCAAGGATGTTCAGTATTCTCATAGAGGAAATTGCTTTATGCCTCCTAAGATGAGACCAAATATTGAGGAGTTTTATATTTTAGTTTTAGACGAAAATGGAAATGAGTTCTTTATTGGAAAAAACGGAATAAAATATATAAAAGAGTAAAAAGCATCAAACCCCATGTTCGGAAAAAAAAATAACCGTCTTCAAAGACAAGAACTCAATGGCTATCACCTTTAATTGGTACAGGCCCATCGCTCTTTTCCTTGCCTTTTTTACCGTTTTATGGAATAGCTTTTTAGTCGTTTGGTTCGGCATGACGCTTACGGGCGGCGCACCGGCGGTTTTTAGTTTGTTTCCGCTGAATACCTATTGGTTGGGTGTATTTGACTTATCAGACGCTTTGCCTATTTTTGAATCGGACGTATGTTTATCCGGGCATGGAAATCGGGCAGTGGTGGTATCTTTCCAAAAATCAAGATGTTTATGTTCGGGTGACGGATAATCAGAATCTGCTCAAATTCTACAAAGGAGAAAAAGGGACGATTTCGGGAAAGGATTAGGTTTGAATAATCCGCAGCAGCGCGATAAGGAATTGAGCCGGAATGATTGGGATGAAAAGGATTTTGTATAGTCAAAAAATGCTTTCAACTAAAAATACAATGCGCGTTGCCGCAGGCAACGCGGGTGGGGTTCTTGAGTATGAAAATTCCTCTTGTTTAAATTCAATAAAACTTTTGAAAAATCTGTTGAGTTTTCAGTTTCAACTAAAAAAATAACAATGTCAACTTTCAAAGAAAACGAATCTTTTACCAACCTCCATCAAACCCAAAATCCTCTCCCTCTCGGCGAATACGAACTTTGCGATTTCACCAATTGCGACTTCTCCAACGCCGACCTTTCCGTCTATATTTTTGTAGAATGCACGTTCGATAATTGCAATTTCAGCATGACTGCTTTGCGCAAAACAGCATTTAAAGATGTGAAATTTGCCAATTGCAACCTATTGGGCTTGAATTTTCAGGACTGCGACCCGTTTTTATTAGAAATGAATTTTAAAGATTGTAATTTGAATTTAGCTTCTTTTTTCAAATTAAAATTGAAGGGAACGCCATTTAAAACCTGTAATTTGCAAGAAGCAGATTTTACCGAAGCGGACTTGACCAGCGTTAATTTTGACAATTGTAACCTTAGTCGCGCTTTATTTGAAAATACCATTTTAGAAAAAGCCGATTTTAGAACTGCCCAAAATTATTCCATCAATCCTTCTCTCAACCGAATCCGAAAAGCCAAATTTTCCCAAGCAGGAATCGCCGGATTATTAGACCAATATGATATAAGTATCGAATAATTTTTTATCTGAATTCATCATTCATCATTCTCAATAACTTCTCCTTCAATCACCAACTTCTCACTTTTCTTTTGCCCATGAAAAAAGACTTTGGCAAATTTCTGAAAATAGCCTAATTTCTGCGCATCATATTCTATTTTTATGATGCCAGTTGAGTCGGGCATAATCACGATATCCTCCCATTCGGGCGAAGTGCAGCCACAAGTCGTTCGTATATTATCGACAGTTAAAGGTTCGCCGCTGATGTTTTTATAAGAAAAATAATGGACACCAGGTTGTTTGTGCATCAACACGCCAAAATCGTGTTTGGTATCGGTCAGCCATTCAACCTTTGTAGAAAAAGTCGAGGAGGTAAAAGACAAGGAAATTGCCGCGGTGAAAAGAAGGAGTGCCAATAAATTTTTCATATTTGTCATTTTCTGTTGGTAAAATTCAATGACAAACTTAGGGTTTCTTTTTTGAAAAGGGGGGAGGGATTAACACAACTTTTAGAAATGGGTTAGTCGCGGGGATTTTTTCAGTCTATTGATTACCCATAAGTCCAACTTGGCGCGTTAGCGACAGAGGTATTGGTAGAAATATTAGTTGTTTGTGCAGAAGCGCGTAGCGATTCTGCTATTAAATACCAGAATATCTTTCAATTGGGCAGTCGCTCTGCGCCTGAATCACCAATAATTGACATTTCTACGAATAGATTAGTCGCTCTGCGTTTTAAAACCACTAATTTTCCACAAAAAAGATGCAGGGTATCAACAGACTGAAAAAGTATCCCGTACTAAAAATTGCTACGAATGCGCTGTAAAAAATTAAGGGCGTTACTTGAAGTAACCCCCTTAATTAAAACGAAAAATCATCGTTTATTCCGCATAACTGTGAGCCGCCTTTAAAAATCCACCTTCAAGCGCAAATTAATCCGTCGTGAAGTCAAATAATTCGGTATCGCATATTGTTGTTCAAAAACAGTTTTAATCCACGTATTCGAGGCTTGATTTTGGACTTGCATGAGGTTGAAAATTTCCAAGCTCAACCAAGTATTTTTGGTAAAACGCAACGGATGTCGCGTCTTGCGTTCTTTCCAAGATTCATTCCACAGCAAAATGGAAAAGCCCATATCTACCCGATGATAAGGTGAGAAACGATAGACATTTCGATAGACTTTATTGTTACCCAAAATACCGTAAGGAAGTCCTGTTCCGACGGTAAAATTCAGGTGCATTTTAATATTTTCATTGTTTTTTAAATAATCTTGAAAAAACACAGACAATGCCATGAATTGGTCAGTTGGTCGGGCGGCATCATCGACCGGTTGACCTTCAGATTCACCAATTTCACGTTGCAAATGTTGGACGTTATTTATGCTTTCTCGTGCCCGTAGAAAGGAGAGATTAAACCAGGATTCTGCACCAGGAACGAACTCTCCATTTAAACGAAAATCAATCCCTGTGACATAACCCGACGCATCGTTTTCACCAGAATATCGAATGCGCACATTGTCAATTTCGTAAGAGACCAAATTCCACAATCTTTTATAATAAGCTTCGACGATAAAGCGGACAGGTTTTGGATTTAGTTTACCCAAAAAGAAGTCATAAGTCAAACCACCAACGATGTGCGCAGAGCGTTGCGCAGTTACTTTATCTTCTTTATTAATCGTGCCATCTGGTCTCCGCAACTCTCGATAAAATGCTGGTTGAAAATACAATCCACCCGCTAGTTTGTAAGATATATCCTTGTCTTTCAAAGGTTTGTATAGAAGTTGTGCTCGGGGCGAAACGAAGAACTCATTATTGAAATCCCAGTACGACGCGCGCACGCCTCCTGATAATTTCATTTGTGCGACGCTATCTTTTTCCCAAGTGTAAGTATCTTGAATGAAAGCGTTGATTCGACTACTGCGAAGCGTATTTTTTGATTTCAGCACGGCGAATAACTCGACCTGTTCGGGATTGTAGTTCAGAGAATAGCCAGCTGAATCGAGTCGTTCCCATTCGTTAATTTTATCGCTGATGTATTCGTATTGATATTTAAGACTGGCTTGTAAAAAATGGCTACTTGTTTTACTTTTATCTTTTTGTTCTTGTTGAATTTCCCAACCAGCTCTAACTTCGGCGTTGGTTACATTTAAATCCAGAAAATTTCGGACATATTGATGCTGCGTTCCAGAACCCAATTCCGCAATGACTTCTCCAAAATTATCACTTCCCAAATCCGAATCAATCTGTCGCAAACTATATTGTCCGATAATGTCGAAACGCTCATTTTCATCACTTGTATAGCTGGATGCTAAAAACTTAATAAAGTAAGGATTCTTTTCTCTTTCTGGCAAATAAGTTAAAGAAACGCCACCCATTGAATTGGTGAAATCATCGGTTTCCTGTCCTTCATAAACGGTGAATAATTCCAAAGCAAAATCTATTAATCCCAGCGCAGTACTACGCGTTGCCGGTTTGAAATTAAACTCCGAACGGTTGAAATTCCCAATCACTCCCAATTGCAAATCGCGGGATAAATCAAACGTAAAATAACCTTGAATATCTGCAAAATTCGGTTGATATTCTCCCGTTACATCCAATGAACCGAGTAAATATTTTGTCGTTTTATACCGGGCACCGACGAGGTAGCGGAATTTTTTATACTTATCCATCCCAATCATTTTGCTCCCTTCGATGTGCGCCGAACCACCCAAAAAGCTTAAACCAACCGAGCCACCAAATTTATCCGCCCGCTTATATTTTACATCCAAAACAGAGGACATCTTATCGCCATATTTTGCCTCAAAACCACCCGAAGAAAAGGATAAATTTTGAATCAAATCAATATTTGGAAACGTCAACCCTTCCTGCTGTCCTGCCCGAATCAACTGCGGACGATAGATTTCAAAATCATTGACATAAACGAGGTTTTCATCGTAATTTCCACCTCGCACGTTGTATTGCGAAGTCAATTCACCACCACTACCACTTGATACACCAAGCGCGATGTGTGGAAGTACAGATTCCAGATTTCCCGTAGTTGTCGGCAATAGTTTCAATTCGGTAACATCCTCCCGTATCATTCCTGCCCCCTCAATTTTACTCTCTTTTACAATGACTTCAATATCCGAATCTACCGGTGCCATCGTCACATTAATTTGGCGGGTACTCCGCGTGGGCATCGGCGAAACTTCTTTCTCTGTTTCCTTAAAACCAACCCGAGAATAGACCATAGTAATTGGTTGATTGGCAGGCACGCTAATTTTATAAATTCCTCTTTGATTGGTCTCTGTCGAAGTATTTGTCCCTTTGATATAGACGGTGACAAAATCGGCGGATTCCTTCGTAAGTCCATCAATGACGCGTCCAGAAATAATGGCTTTTTGGGCAGTTGCTGCCGAAAAAGTGCCGATGATGAACAGGAAGGATAGGTATATATTTTTCATGTTTTGGATTTCTTTTTTGTGTTTTGGGAGTATTTAATTTAATGGGGGGCAGTCGCCACGCGCCTAAGTAACTTCTTGTATGTTTCTACCAATAGCTTAGTCGCTAACGCGCCTGATAGCTAATTTTTATAAAATCTAAGATTTTGCACAAGGTCTTATATTAACTTTGAAATAAAGATAATATTGGCTGTAAAAAATGAAACTGTCTGGGAAATGATAATAAAAAAGGGCAACCTTATAGCCGCCCTTTTTTATTAGGAAAATGAATTTTATAAAGATTTACTTCAAAATATCCTTCAATCTTCCAATCGTCTCCAACGGATTCGCTGCTTTAAAAACAGCACTTCCTGCTACCAAAACATCCGCGCCAGCTTCCACTAAAACACCCGCATTGTGCAAGCCCACACCACCATCAATTTCAATCATCGTCTTGGCATTGCGCGTCTCAATCATTGCTTTCAACTGCTTCACTTTCGGCAAGGTCTGATAAATAAATTTCTGTCCACCAAAACCAGGATTCACAGACATCAAACAAACCAAATCAATGTCTTCAATCAAATCTTCCAACAAACTCACGGGCGTATGCGGATTCAAAGCGACACCAGCTTTTGCACCAGTCGCCTTAATCTGCTGCATCGTGCGGTGCAAATGCGGACAAGCTTCATAGTGAACCGTAATCACATCTGCGCCCGCTTCTCGGAACCGCTCGATGTATTTTTCGGGTTCTACCATCATTAAATGAACGTCCAAGGGCTTGGTGGCCATTGATTTCATGGTCTTAATAATGTCCATGCCGAAGGAAATGTTGGGGACAAAACGCCCGTCCATCACATCGACGTGATACCAATCGGCACGGCTGCTATTGACCATGTCGAAATCTTTTTTAAGGCAGCTGAAATCGGCTGCGAGTACAGAAGGTGCTACTAAATGATTCATGCGCGCAAAGGTAAAATTTTGTGGGAAAATTTTGGATTTTAACAACTATTCTTTCATGAATTTTATCAATCCATTTGCAATTAATTCATGTCCACGCTCATTCCAGTGGTAGCCGTCGCTCGAACGAACTGTTTCTTTGTGGTATTCTCCTTTATTGACTAATTTAGCAGGAGTCATGGTATACTCAAATCCATGATTGTTGAATATTTCTTTGAAATCACGAGCTTGGGGTTCAAATAGACTTGAAGAAAAACCAATTAATCGGGTTTTCTCTGGTAATTCCGCTTTTTTTTTATCCAAAATGAGGTTCGTTACCTCAATAGAACGAGCGTATGGTTCATACTCTTTCCCCCTTTTTACAATAAAATGCTCGGCTATTCGCTTGTTTTTATTCAAATAATTATAGCTGATATTTTTCCATTTATCTTCCAAAAAGCGCATAAAGGAGGAGTACTCTGCTATTTTTTTTGTAAAGGAAATGGGGCGGTAATAGACCGTATTTCCCTCTTTAGTTAAATAGCGGCGGCGTTGTTCAACACTATAACCTGATTCCATCTCTAATGGTGCATAATTGTCCATGAAATCATTAGAGGTAGTTTGCCAGACCACCAAATCGGGCTGGATAATATTGATGTATTTATTGAAAACTAAATATTGTTGGAATGTACCCCATGCTGATTGTCCATAAGCGAAAACCTCTAAATCTAAGCTATCTTTTAGTAGATTAAAAAAAGTTTTGTCATTTGAAACTTCAACAGAAGCAGTGTAGGAGTCACCAATGAAAAACACCTTTTTCTTAGTCGAATTTGGGTCGCCATAAGCTTTAAATCCATGCTCGTCGTATTTCAAATTTACCTGATATTCTTCATTTTTTGAATCTTTGACTTTTCCAGAAAAAGTATAGTTAGGGCTCATTTTCCAGTCTAGAAAATTATCTTTTAAAGCAGTATTATAGGGTGGAGGACTTGGATACTTTTCATAAGGATGAATTCCAATTAATCGACAGGTCAATTCTCCAACTCCAAGCATGAAAATTAAACTAAGAAAAATTAGTGTGGTTATGAAGGTAATGACTTTTGTCTTGTCTGACATTTTGGTGGTTTTTATAAATGAGAAAGTGATAAAGATTAAAAAAAAACTTCATTTCTCCACTGAATGACCAATTTTTTGCGAGCAAATTTTACCTTTGTCCCCTTTAAAAAAAACAATAATGAATAAAGACTTAGAATTTTTGAAAAATATGTTTGGGGCAGGCGTAGAAAACGCTATATTTATACCTGGTTTCCTCATTCAAATTCTATTGACGACTATTTTGTCAATGGCCTTGGGTTTTATTTACGTACGCTACGGCAACGCCTTGTCTAATCGTAAATCACTCGCCAAAACCTTTGTTTTGTTGAGTTTGACGACGATGCTGATTATTACGATTGTGAAATCATCGCTGGCATTGTCATTGGGTTTGGTTGGGGCATTGTCGATTGTGCGTTTTCGGACAGCGATAAAAGAACCGGAGGAATTGGCGTACTTTTTCATTGCAATTGCGATAGGTTTGGGTATCGGCGCGCAGCAGGTAGTTCCGACTGTACTTGGGACGGTAGCATTGATGTTGGTCGCTTTTGCTATCAATCGAAGCAAACCAAAAGAGGTCCTACAAAATTTAATTTTACAATTTGATTCCGCTAAATCTGGGGCTGATTTTGAAAAAGTAGTCGATATTTTAACGCCACACTGCGGACAAATTGAGTTAAAACGCCTGGATGAAAATGCTTCCGCTTCCGAAATCTCCTTTGCTGTAATTTTCAACGACATGAAAGCGTTGGTGAAAGCGAAAGACGAATTGAAAGTAGCATATCCGAAGGTAACGTTTAGTTTTTTAGAAATAGGTTAACTTTTGTCAATCAATCTTAATTGATACTGTTCAATATCAAGGAGGGAGAAAATTTATAATTTTCTCCCTCCTATAAAATAATAGTGCGCGCTGCCTGTGGCGGCGCGGGTGGTGTTTTGAGGGTCAAAAAAAATTTTTGCAAAACCTTTTTTGACCCTCAAACACCCCTTGAAAAAAGGTGCTAATCAACAATAAAGAATTGAAAATAAAGTCTTCTGAACAATCATTTTTTCTATCCTACATCATTGGCGCATTGGTGCTAATCGGGGTGATTGTACTATTGTCTGCGGATTTTAATGGAAAAGCATTACCTAAAATCGTTCCTTCAAAAGCCGCGTTACCAGATTCGGTACGGGTATTTTTAAAGCAGTCGTCCAGCTTAGAAGAGGTATTGCATTATTTTGAAAAAGAAGAGATTTTTATTGGTATTAAGGACGATGCGTCAAATAAGTTTCCAAAAGCCATTCGCAATAAAATGAAGGGCTTGGGTGGAAAGAAATTAAGTAAAATCTGTTTTCGGGATGCCTACGCAGGCTATTTTTATAATGGAGAGATTATTGAAGAAAAACGCAGCGACGACACTGCTCTAGAATTAAAAATAGGCAACAATATATTATCTTCTGCGGGGATGGATTACGGTAATTTTTGCCATTTGTCCATCAATGGCGTAAAGTATGAAGGTGAAAAACGAGGCTTGCACTTATTTATTAAAAGTCGTTACGAAAGAGCGGTTTTTCAATATGATTTTGACTTTTTTGACAATGAAAACGCTGTTTCAAAAGGGACATTTGGAGAGAAGAAACATCCTGATTTGGAGCAAATAGAATTGGTCTTGAAGGAAAAAGCATTCCAAAAAATTTCTAAAAAAAGAGAGGAAGCCTTAGACTTGAATTTGCTGATGGCCAGCGATGAAGATTTGGTCAATGGAGAAATTTTGTATGATGGGAAATCGTATAAAGTGGAAACGCGTTTGAAAGGCGATTGGACAGATCATCTATTTGGTGATAAGTGGTCGTTTCGGATAAAATTGAAGGATGAGGAAACGGTCATGGGGATGAAAAAATTCTCGCTGCACCATCCACGTACGCGGAATTATGCGGGAGAGTGGTTGTTTCATGAGCTATTAAAAGGGAAGGATATTTTGCATTTGCAATATAAGTTTGTGGAATTTTGGTTGAATAAAACAGAGAATGGTGTTTTTGAAAGAAAAAATCTGGGCATCTATGCGGTCGAAGAATCTTTTGAAAAACAATTGTTTGAACGCCAAAAAAGACGGGCGGGATTAATTATAAAATTGGATGAAAGTGTCTTTTGGGAAGAACGATTGGAGTTTGTGAAAGGTGGACTAATTGATGGTGATTTGAGTTATATTGAATTGACCGCATTTAAAGATTTTAATATTGTACCTTTTTCTCAAAAAACGGTGATAAAAGACCCCGTTTTACGGGAACAATTTTCGGTAGCGCGCTACTTATTGAAGTCCTACATGATGGGGGACCGCAAAGCTACGGAGGTATTTGATGTCGAAAAATTAGTTGATTTTAACGTGATTTGTAACCTTCTAGGAACGTATCACGCGCTTGTGCCGCACAACTGGCGATTGTACTATAATCCCATCACTTCCCGTCTCGAACCCATCGGATTTGATGCGAATGGTGTCGAAAAAGCATGGAAGTTGAATGTATTCGAATGGGCGCAAAATGACTTGGATTATCTTCGATTGTACAATAGAAAAATACAAGAATTAATTGAAAATGAAACGTATAAAACGCTGTCAGATTATCCTGGTTTAGAGAGTCAGATTGCTTTATTACAGGCGGAATTTAAAGGTTTTCAATGGAATGAAAGAATATTGTACCACAATAATTCGGTCATGAAAAATGCGGTTTTACCAATTAAAAGTATCAACGTTTTCTTGGAAAAAATGGAAGATGAAAAAGCGATTTTTACCATCGAGAATTTTGGTTCAATGCCAGTTGAATTAATGGATATTCGCCATACCGATAATCGTATTTTTGGTGCACCGAATCAGGAAAATATCTTGCTGGCAGGTGAGAAAAAACAAGTAACGTATCGCTTGAATAATAATTTTGAAAAACTGTTTGTCAATAAGAAAAAGAAGAAGTCGAATTTTGCACTGTATGAAGATATGGAAAAGGTTAGGCTGACTTGGCAAACGATAGGAACGACCCTAATTCGAAAGGCAGAAATTCAACCGTGGCGAGAAGAAGATACTGCTTTAAAAGCATCATTTTTTGAACGACGTGCGCCAAAAGAAGTGCCAGATATGCCGTTCTTAGAGGTAGATGAAACGCGTAAAATTATTAAATTTAAGTCGGGCGTTTGGGAGCTTAGAAAAACGGTGAAGTTACCTGCTGGGTACACTGTAAAGATGAGTTCTGGCTGTCATATCGAATTGGCGTCGGCGTATGGGCAGATAATTTCGTACTCACCGATTCATTTTATTGGGACAAAGGAAGACCCTGTGACGATTGTTTCTGATACGGGGTTTGGCGGCGGTATTTTTGTGATGGGTTCGGCAGATACGTCGATTGTTCGGCACTGCGTTTTCGATAATTTAGGCATTCCAAAACAGACGGGTTGGGCACTGTCAGGAGCGGTTAATTTCTTTGAAAATCCAGTTAAAATTTCTAATGCTGTTTTTAAAAATAACCGCACCGAAGATGGGCTAAATATCATCAATTCTTGGTTTGAAATAGACAATGTCGTCTTTGCGAATACCCAATCGGATGCTTTTGACGGGGACTTTGTGACGGGTACGATTTCGAATACTTCTTTTATCAATTTGGGCAACGATGCGATTGATATTTCGGGTTCAAAACTGACGGTCAAAAAAGTAATTATTCAAAAAGCAGGGGATAAAGGGTTGAGTGCAGGGGAAAATAGTCAAATGACTGCGGAAGATGTATTAATTCAAGATTGTGAAGTAGCGATTGCGAGTAAAGATTTGTCGCAAATGACAGCCAATCAGGTCGTTTTGAGAAACAATAGATTAGGATTCACCGCTTTTCAAAAGAAGCCAGAATTCGGGGCTTGTCAAATCGAAGCGACCAATATCCGTTTGGAAAATAATGAATTGGATTACTTAATTGAACGAAATTCTTCCTTGAAGTTGAACGGTAAATTTGTCCCCGTTTCGGATGGCGTGAAGGAGCGAATGTACGGGGCGGAATTTGGGAAAAGTAGTAAATGACGAGGTGTCAGGAATCAGGCGTCAGGTGTCACAGACAGATGCAACCTGACACCTGACACCTGACACCTGACACTTCCAAAATATGATTCAAAAAATAAATACCACAGAAAATCTTCGGTACGAACGAAAATTTACCGCGACGGCAGCACATCGACGGGAGATTTTATATGCAATAAAATCACATCCCGCATTTTTTCGAGAAATTCATCATCCGCGCCAAGTCAATAATATTTATATGGATACGGCTGGTTTGAAATTTTTTGAAGCGAATCGAATTGGGGTGTCTGAACGACAAAAAGTTCGGATTCGGTGGTATGCAGATTTGTTTGGGGAGATTCAAAAGCCGACTTTAGAATTTAAAATAAAGCATGGTTTGGTCGGCGATAAATGGTCGTGGCGACTGGCGGATTTCACTTTGAATAAGGAGTTTAATTTAAATTATTTAAAAAAGAAATTTGCAAAATCTGATTTGCCTGCGCCTATTTTGGAATCGGTGCAAAACCTGCATCCGACATTGTTAAATTCTTATCAACGCACCTATTTTTTATCGGCAGATGGCAATTATCGGCTGACGCTGGATGAACAATTGGAGTATCGAAATATTCAATCGAACAACAACCTATTTTTAGATAAACGCACGACGCCCAATCAGTATGTTTTGGAATTAAAATATGGGTTGGATTTAGACGACCATGTTGATTTGATTAGCGGTAGACTGCCATTTCGATTGGATAAAAGTTCCAAATATGTGAATGGGATTGAGTTTTTAAAGTTTGTTTAAGATTATCATTTTCCTAAAAATTCTCTTTACCTTTGCATCCTTTTTGAAAAAAAACATCGTATATTATAGTAAGTTAGGGTGTTCAGTTTTAAAGTACTGATTCCTCTGACTTTTGACAGTGAAACGGTCTGACTGCTGACCTCTTTAAAATACATTTCATGTTCAAAAAAATATTCTGCTTAGCCCTTACCGCTATTTTTATATTCGGTTGTAATCTATCAAAAAAGGCAAAAGACGACCTCGTTATCGCACCCGAAACGGAATATCGTTACCTCGATACGCTGACGATTACTGCTCCAAAACCGGATAAAATGAAAACGGCGGATGAGTACGAACTCCCACGCTACAACGAAAGCTATACGCGTATTAATGACCTTCTGCATACCAAGCTTGAGGTGCGTTTTGATTGGACGAAAGAGCAAGTATTGGGTAAGGCGACTTTGAAGCTAAAACCGCACTTTTATTCCACTCAAATCTTGACGCTGGATGCGAAGAATTTTGAGTTTCATAAAATTACTTTTGCAGGGGAAAATCAAGACTTGAAATATGAATATGACGGGTTAAATATCGTGATTGATTTGGGACGTGAGTATGCTCGAAATGAGGAATACACCCTTTTAATCGACTACACCGCAAGTCCGAATGCAACGGGCGGTAGTGCCGCAATTACTTCCGATAAAGGCTTGTTTTTCATCAATCCAACAGGAGAAGATTTAGAGAAGCCACAGCAAATTTGGACGCAAGGGGAGACAGAAAATAACTCCCGCTGGTTTCCAACAATTGACAAGCCGAACGAGCGATGTACCCAAGAAATGTACATCACTGTACAAGATAAATACAGAACTTTATCCAACGGAGATTTGGTAAAAAGTACGCCAAATTCGGACGGCACACGCACCGATTATTGGAATATGGCACAGCCTCACGCACCTTATTTATTTATGGTTGCGGTCGGTGAATTTGCGGTGATTACCGATGAGTGGAAAGGCAAAAAAGTAGAGTATTTTGTAGAGAAAGAATATGAGGAACACGCGCGCCGTATCTTTCCGCATACACCAGAAATGTTGTCGTTCTTTTCAGAAAAATTAGGCGTAGAATATCCTTGGCAAAAGTATTCGCAAATTATCGTGCGAGATTTTGTTTCGGGAGCAATGGAAAACACGACAGGCGTTATTTTTGGAGAATTTATCCAAGGTACGGAGCGCGAGCTGATTGATGATTTGACGAACGATAAAATCGTGGCGCATGAGATGTTTCACCATTGGTTTGGTGACTTGGTAACCTGTGAAAGTTGGGCGAATTTGACAATGAATGAAGGCTTTGCCAATTACAGCGAATATCTTTGGTTGGAACATAAATACGGAAAAGACGAAGCAGATTTTCACTTACTGAATGAGTTGCAAGGTTACTTATCGTCAACGCGTAAGGGCATTCATCCGCTGATTCATTTTGGGCATCTGGATAAGGAAGATATGTTTGATTCTCACAGTTACAACAAAGGTGGATTGGTGTTGCATCAGTTGCGAAATTACTTGGGGGACGATGCGTTTTTTGCAGGTTTGAAAAAATATTTGACTGACAATCAATACTCGGATGTGGAGGCGCACGAATTGCGTTTGGCGTATGAAGATGTGACGGGGCAGGATTTGAATTGGTTTTTTAATCAATGGTATTTTGAATCTGGTCATCCTGAATTGAAAGTGGATTATGCGTATGACGAAACAACTAAAAAAGTAACCGTCACCGTCGAACAAATGCAAGACCCGACGAAGCAACCAGCGATTTTTCAGCTACCTGTTGCGATTGATGTTTATACCGATAAAGGGGAGAAAGTTCGTCATGAAGTAACCGTTGACGACCGAATTGAAATATTTGAATTTGATGCGGCAACTCGTCCAAAATTGGTGAATTTTGATGCTGACCGAATTATTTTAGGGGAAGTTGAAGACAATAAGACGGAAGAAGAATTGATGTTTCAATATGAGAATGCGCCCTTATTTAAAGACCGTTACGAAGCGTTGGAAAGATTGAAAGAAAGTAAAAATATGGACGTACAAGTGATTATGGAAAATGCGTTGCGTGATGATTATTGGGTCTGTCGTGCGGTTGCTTTAGGGGCAGTCGAAGTGAATGCGGAAACAGAGAACACCATTGTGAAAATGGCAGAAAAAGACAAGCATTCGACGGTTCGCCGCAATGCTTTGTCGGTACTTGCCAATACGAATGATGCGAAGTTTGCGTCGATTGCTAAAAATGCGTTGAATGACCAATCTTATGAAGTGATTGGGACGGCGATGGAAGCCTTGGTGAATTTGGATAAAACAGCGGCTTTGGAGGCAGCGAAAGACTTAGAAAAGTCTGATAATCCACAAATTTTGATTTCAATTGGTGAAATTTATGCTACTTCTGGCGACACTCAATGCTTGCCGTTTTTTGAAAAGAACTGGGATAAAATGGGTGGTTTTTCTGCTATCTCTTTTTTAGAAAATTATGCCAAAGTAGCTGCGGAAGGAGATGCGCAAACTTTGCTAAGTTCAGCTAATAAATTAGAAAAAATCGCGATGGATATGCAGACTTCTCCGTGGCGACGATTTGCGGCGATGAGTGGTATTAATTCTTTTCATGGTAAGTTGGCTTATGAGTTGGAAAACGAAAAGGATGACGCGAAAATTACTGCATTGAAAAATACGGATGCGATAATCGTTAAATTAATTGAAAGCGTCAAAAATGCGGAGGAGAATGATAGATTGAAAGCGATGTATTTGCGGTTTCCGATACCGGAGGTGAAGGAGTAAATGGCGGTAAAAAATCATGGTGATTTTTAAAATCACCACGATTTAATCTCGATAAAAACGGTACTACGGTGAAAACTGTGGGTAAGTTTTAACAAAGGGAGTTTGAGGGAGAAAAATAGGTTTTGCAAAAATCGTTTTTCTCCCTCAAGAACCCTTCCCGCATTGCCGTAGGCAATGCGTACTATTTTTTCTGAAGCTCGAAAATCTTATGATTTTCTCGCTTCTCATATTGATCCACACTTTTCACCGTAGAGCCATAAAATGAGTAAAAAAGAGAAAGAAAATATCTTGTAATTAATTGGATGAATTAGAGGCAAAGGCTTTAGAGATTAAAGCTTTATTAAAATAAAATGCCCGAAGATGTATAAATCTACGAGCATCTTTTTGCTGTGTAACAAAAATCTAATTAAGTTTTAAAACTTATAATTGAATTCTGAAAACTCAACAGATTTTAAAAATGGTCGATTTTTTATAAAAATGACCAAGTTTAACTCAGCATGAAGTAGTAAATGGTAACAAGAGGTTGCTAAAAAATTAAGCAGCGAGAAAATCGCAAGATTTTC
>JBLHWU010000149.1:0-16594 GCA_047629355.1 Saprospiraceae bacterium
TGGCGGACGGGTGACTTGGGAGCGTTTTGGGTTGGCAGATGATGTGTATGCGGAGTTGGCGGAGTATGAATTTGAAGTGAAGAAGAGTTTGTATGAAGCGAAAAATGTGAAGTTGCATTATCCGCTTTTTTTTGGATCAAAAACGGTGATTGGGAAGTTTCAAGATAAGCTAAGTGCGGCGTCTCGTGGGAATGAACGGTCGTATCCGCGTTTTGAGTCGGATGACCAAATCTTAGAAATTGACAACATCGGTCAGGGGATAAAATACAGGGGTGGATTTAGGTTACAAGGGTTGACTGTTTATGGTTTTGGTAGTAAAAATGTGCGGGCGGAGATAACCGTTTTTAATGATAGCAATGAGCTGAGATTCAGAGGGTTAGCAGAGTTGTTTGCAATAAAAAGAGAAGAAAAAATTATTGCGGAAAGGGTAGAAGCGATGCTTTATTTTGGACAGGATTCTTTATATCACCCGTCGGTCAATGTGCGTTTTGAAATACCGACGAAGACGCTTGCCTTGACGCGTGGAAAGCGGGGTAGTGACCGAAATCCTTTCTATAATTCCTTACATCAAGTAAATATTAATGCAGAAAAAATTGACTGTCATTTGCAGACGGATTCGGTTTTTATTGGGGCACGGGCGGCTGGCTTTAGTAAGGATGCAAAACCAGTAATATTCGAGTCTTTGAAGTTTTTTGCGCTGAGTGATTATCAACGGATTCAGAATATTTCGACGACGAATCCGATTTCTTTAATGAAAATTTATTACGAAGAAACGGGCGAAACAGAGGTGGATGCGGATGCCTTGGCGAAGCGGTTGAACCCTCGTTTTACCGTAGAAAACATCAATTCGTTATTGTATGATTTAGTGTCGCAAGGTTTCATTAATTACGATGCGGATGAAAAAATGGTGGAGCTAAAAGATAAGGTTTTTCACTATGCGGATGCGAGTACGAAGAAGGTGGATTTTGATAATCTTCGGGTAACTTCAGAGACGCGAGAGACGAATGCAATTTTGAATTTAAAAGACAATTCGATAGCGGCAAAAGGCGTGAAAAAGATTGATTTTAGTCAAAAACAGCGAGTTGGATTGCTTCCTTTTAATGAGCAGGTGACGATGTATAAAAATCGGGACATGAATTTCGATGGGAAAGTTTATGCTGGTTTTTCGACCTTTATGGGGAAAGATTATCGGTTTGATTATGATAAATTTCATATTGAAATGGATTCTATTCGTTTCTTCGATTTGTTTACGCCAACAGGTGTGATTCGGAAAAATGGAGAACCAGAAGCCGTGTCAATTGGGTCGAGAGTTGAGCATTTTACAGGCGTTTTATTGATTGATGCGCCGTCCAATAAATCAGGGCGAGAGGACATTGAAATTTTTCCTTCGATACAAAGTAAAGGCAATTCTTTTGTGTTTTATGATTATGTAGAAACGCAGCAAGGGGCATACACCCGAGATTCTTTTTATTTTGAATTAGACCCATTCTCCTTTAATAAATTAGATAGATATGTGCGGGCAGATGTCCAATTTAAAGGGGATATGTATTCGGCGGATATTTTTCCAGTTTTTGAAGAAACCTTGACTTTACAAGAGGATGAATCGCTGGGTTTTGTAACTAAATCGCCGGATGCAGGTTACCCCAACTATCAAGGAAAAGGGAATTATACGGGTGATATTAATTTGAGTAATCAAGGCTTCTTAGGACAAGGAACGCTTAAATATTTGGGAGCGAATATTGACGCAGAAGATTTTGTTTTCAAACCAAAACAGTTGACTGCAAGTGCTGAGCGATTTGACTTGGAGGAGGATAGGAATAGTGCAATTGAAGTGGCACAGGTTCGGGGTTATGATGTGAAAATTGACTGGAGACCTTATAAAGATAGTATGTATGTTCGGTCGAAAGAAGCACCGTTTGAGTTGTATAAATCGGGTGATCACACGCTGAAAGGCATGTTGATTTTGACGCCGGGTGGACTGAAAGCAACGGGTTTATTGGATTGGTCGAAAGCGAGTATGACTTCCGAATTGTTTAGTATGGGTGCGTATTCAGCGACAGCCGATACAACAGATTTGAAGATTCGCGCCTTTGATGCGGATGCAATTGCTTTGAAAACTTCCAACCTGAATGGGATTGCAGATTTTGATGCACAAATAGCGCGTTTCAAAGCAAATGCGGAATTTTTGCAGACCATTTTGCCATATAATCAGTATGAAACTTCGTTTAATGAATTTGATTGGGACATGGCAAAAGAGACGGTGACTTTTAAGGCTGCCGAAGGAAAACTGGGTAGTTTCTTGTCGATTCATCCCGACCAAGATTCCTTATATTTTAATGGAAAAGCGGCCCTTTATGATTTGAAAACAAACCTACTGAAAATTGGAGGAGTGCCGTTTATCATCAGTTCAGATGCTTTTATTTATACTGAAAATGGTGATGTAGAAATTCAAGCTGGTGCGGTGATGACGACGCTTGAAAATGCCAAAATCGTGGCAGATACGACCAATCAATTGCACGTTATCAATCGAGCGACGGTGAATATTTTGGGTAAAAAAGAATACCGGGCAAGTGGGTTTTATGAATACAATATTGGTAATAAAAAGCAGGAAATTGAGTTTGCGGAAATCGTTGGTACGCGGGTAGGAAAAGGTTCTCGGGCAAAAAAAGCATCAGTTACCCGGGCGACGGGCGAGGTGACGGATGAGAATGATTTTTACATTGATGATAAGACGGAATTTCAAGGGACAATCAGTTTGAGTGCGGAGAATGTGAATTTGGAATTTGATGGTTTCGCTCGTTTAGAGTCAGAGACTTTACCTGCAAAATATTGGTTTACAGTAAGATGTGAAGCCGATAAAAATGATTTGGTAATTCCATTTGATGTACCAAAATCGCCGGATGCGCAACCTTTATACAGTGGTTTGTTTTTGAGTAAAGAAACCGCGACCGTTTATCCACGGGTGATGATGCCGAAGTTTTTTACGAAAGATAGAAATATCTTACCTGTAAAAGGTATGTTGAAATATGATGATAAAACGGAGAAATTTATCATGGGTGACTCCTTAATTGTCCTGGAACAATCGTTGAAAGGGAATAAATTGACGTACAACAATCGGACGGGGAAAATTGATTTGGAAGGTAAATTTAACATCGGTTCTGGTTTGAAATACGTGAGTGTGTCAGCCGCAGGAAAAGGCGAGACAGAGTTTGGCGAATTGGTGCAAGATACCTTGATGGGCACGGAGGCGATGGCGTCGGACTTGTCGGTTGAGTTGATGGCAGGTTTGAAGTTGAAAATACCCGAAAGCTTGATGAAAATTGTAGTGACGGATTTTAAATCTTCTACTTTTGAAACCAATCCAATCAATTACAACAACGACATGCTTTTCTTTAAAAAAGGCGTTTTGGAATTGTTTCCAGAAGATAAAGAAATGACAAAAGCGGCGAATATGATTACGTCGGGTAGTCCGCTGATTTTGCCGAAGAAATTCAATGATTTTAGCTTCTTTTTTAGCAAATTACCAATGACTTGGGATAGAGATTATCAATCGTTTGTGACGACGAAAAAGAAGGTTGGCTTGACGAGTATCGACGGAGAAATGATTAACTCCATGGTCACGGTCTATTTGGAATTCAAGATGCCAACCAATGAGGATGACCGAATGTATGTGTACATCAAATCGCCGAGTGAATTGTATTATTTCTTTGGCTACAAACAAGGCATTTTGAGTGTGGTGTCTAACAACACCCGCTTTATGGATGAGGTGGCTGGTATGAAGGAGAAAGATCGTATTTTTAAAATGTCGGATGGTGGTAGTTATGAGATTCAGCCGGTGAATCCGAGTACGGCGAATGCCTTTGTAAGAAGGGTGGAGGCTGTTGGGAAGTAAAATGATACACTTAGAAAAACCAAACGAAAAGCAATTAGAAGAGTTTATCCGAACTTCAATCAAGAAGGATTTATTTGATTTTAAAGGACAAGGAACATTCGGAGGATTTCTACATCTAAGTTTTGATGAAATAATGGTTCAAATGGAAGTTCTCGAAAATCATTCTGAAATTGAGATAATGACGACGGGAAATAATGAAGCAGACTTGGCTAACGGACTGTGGGACTGCTATGGAGCAAGTTGTTTGCCAGATAGAGCAGATTATGAAAATATAAAAGTTATTTGTGTGAGCTTTGACCAAAACGATTATGCAGTGGAAATCAAAAATATTCTCAAAAAAATTAATCGAAAGTGGCTACCAATAGATGAAGAAAGGACACCAATTCTATAAAATAACTTGATGTCGAATTTTTGAAGACATTTGATATGCGAATTTATAACTACTTAGGAAAGATACTCAGATTATTTTTATAATTTAGTTACGATTCCCACAAATCTTGATGTCGAAGGTCTATTTAAAAACATGGTGATTTTTAAAATCACCATGTTTTGAGCACGAGCTTCAAAATCACTCCACCACCAACGCCTTTTCCTCAAAATTCCCATCCTTCTCCACCTTAATCGTATAAGTCCCCGCTTTCAAATAAAACTTCCCATTCTTCGCTTTTTCAAAGCTAATCTCTGCCGCATCTTTCGTCTTTTTCTCATTTAAAAGCCGCTCATATTTAACCAATATTTTTTCTTCTATTTCACCAGGGTATTCCAAATAATGCAATCCTTTTTGCACCTCATTTTCAAAAGAAAACAAAACCAAATCATCCATCAAAATAGTAGTTTTTATTATCCCTTTCTCTTTTATAAAAACAGGAATTTCAATCGTCGGCTCTGGCGCATCTCGCCACATACTCCACGGATTGCCCCAGCGACTACTCGCTTCAATAGATTGAATATCAAATAGATATAAGTTATTGGCAATGGTTTCTGCCGTCATTTTTTGTAAATGTGCGACATTCGCCAAATACAAAGACCGACCGTGTGTGCCGACCAAAATTTCTTTATCGCGAGGATGCACAACCATATCATGCACCGACACCGCAGGCAAGTCTTTATTCATCAACATAAACGATTGTCCTCGGTCAAGGGAAGCATACAAACCGTGGTCGGTACCGACGTAAATAAGCTGCTCATTTTCTGGGTCTTCTTTGATTACATTGACGGGTTCGGCAGGAAGGCCAAGACCGATTTTTGCCCACGTCTTTCCGTAGTTTTCGGAGACATAAATCAGGGATTGAAAATTATCCCAACGGTAGCCATTCATTGCGATATATACTCGGCTTTCGACGTATTTAGAGGTTTGAATTCTCGTTACCCAACGGTCGGTTGGCAGTGCGGCTGAAATCTTCGTCCAAGTACTTCCGCCATCTTTGGAAACATGTACCAAACCATCATCAGAACCAGCGTATAGTAAACCAAATTTCAAAGGAGATTCATGAATGGCAGTCAATGTTCCGAAGGCAACATCGCCTTTTTTACCACCTTTAGTCAAGTCCTCAGAGATTTCTTCAAAGTCATCGCCCTGATTGAACGAACGGTGCAATTTATTAGAACCCATATACAAGATATCCTGATTGTGCATCGACAAATGAATCGGTGCTTGCCAATTCCAACGCAGCGGTCGGTCGCCCAATTCATGCTTTGGCGTAATGTATTCAGAGCCATTCGTAGCGGTGTTAAGGCGGTAATAATTGCCAAATTGATAACCCGTATAAACTGTCGCATTGTCGCGAGTATCGACTGCCACTTGCATACCATCGCCGCCCATGATAGATTTGTATGGATATTGCCCTGAATTGTGCCAACTATTCGACGCCTTATACGATTTTTTGCCCATCCAAACGCCGTTGTCTTGCAAGCCACCATAGACATTATAGGGCTCTTCCATATCGACCGCGACGTAGTAAAATTGACCGAGGGCAGGGGTGTTGCATTTGACCCAATTTTCACCATCGTCATACGAAATATTGATGCCGCCGTCGTTCCCTAAAATCAAATGTTTGTCTCGATTTGGACTCACCCAAAGCGCGTGATGGTCGGCGTGAACATTGCGCCCATTAATGGAAGTCCAGGTCTTGCCCGCGTCTTTTGACCGCAGCACAGGGACGCCCATGATGTAGATTTTATCGGGATTTTCTGGCGAAATTCTAATTTGACCAAAGTAGTAACCGTAAGAATTATAGACATTGTCGAGATAACCTTCGTGCGTTTTCGACCATGTTTTCCCTTCATCATCCGACCGATAAACTTCCGCACCAATCACAGGCGTATCAAAAAGCAGCGAGTTGGCATCTTCCACATATTCTACCAAGGCAATTGGCAGAATTTCATCGTTTTCAATCTTTAATTTTAAAATAGGATAGGTGTGTTTTTTTGAAAAATTATAAGTTTTCAAATATTGCGTTACTCGTTTTTTATCCAATTTTAAAAAGTCAGCTTTGGACATCTTTCGCAAGTCATCTTTTGTTAAAATATTCTTGTCTTTTTTATCATCCTCTGGTCGTCTATCGTAATTATCTAAAATGGCGTAAAGCGTTTTTTTACCCGCATTTTCATGGATAGACAAGCCAATTCTACCAACGCCTTTTCCGATTGGAAAACCGCTATTTTCATCATTTAAACGCGTCCAAGTTTCGCCACCATCTGTACTTTTATACATACCTGAACCTTCGCCAGATTCCTTAAAGTTCCATGCCCGGCGAGTACGTTCCCAGGTGGAGGTGTAAAGAATATTTGGGTCAGTTGGGTCGATGAGTAGATCGATTGCGCCTGCATTTTGATTGACAAAAAGGGTTTGTATCCACGTTTCACCCCCGTCAATTGTTTTATAAATACCGCGCTCCTGATTTGGCGAATATAAATGTCCTAAAGCAGCGACCCATAAAGTATTTGGGTCCGTTGGATGCAGGATAATTCGACCGATATGGTGACTTTCTGATAATCCTTTATGCTGCCAAGTTTTACCGCCATCTTCGCTTTTAAACATGCCCACACCTGCATAACTTGACCGACTTGAATTGACTTCACCTGACCCAATCCATATCGTATTTTTATTCCAATCAATAGCAATATCACCAATAGTCATTACGACTTCTTGGTCAAAAAGTGGTATGAAAGACTGTCCATTATTTTCCGTTTTCCAAAGTCCGCCACTGGCATAACCAACGTAAAAATGTGTCGGGTCCGTTTCCCAAACATCAATATCTGCTACGCGACCGCTAAAAACGGAGGGGCCAATAGATTTGAAAGGAATATTTGAGACTAAGGAATTATCCAATAATTGCTGCCGTTTTTCGTGCGCAGCGAGGCGTTCGACAGCGGAGGTAAATGCGGGAACGTCGTGTTGTCCAAGCAAAGTGAAAGCAAGGGATAAGAGCAATAAGGTGAAAAATTGTTTCATGTTCAATTGTCAGTTTTTGAAATAGGCTTGTTAACCAGATAGAAATGGTTAGCTGAATTTTAGCATTTTTCTTTAAAAAACCCTTCAATAGAAGGACTATTGAATGATTTTTTAAAGAAAAATAGCGAAAAAGATATTTCCAGATGACCATTTCTATTTGGGTAACAAGTTTAATAAATAATTAGCTGTAAAAATATAAATTTAAAAGCATAACTAAAAATCAAGTGCAATTTTATAAAACTTTCAATTGCAGCAAATTTTGTTTTTTCTACCAGATTATTAGAAAGTTTTCAAAAAAATGACCATTTTTGCGAAACCATCATGTCATAAAATTGTCCTACTTTTCTCTATTCTATCGCCATAAATTTTAAAGAAAACTAAATTATGCAAAATACGGAAGTTAAAGAAAAATTGAAAAACTGGGCAGTCACTGTTCAGAAATATCAAATCCCCAGTACAAAAAAAGCCGTAATACAAATCATCAACACCTTCGTGCCGTTTTTAGCACTTTGGGTATTGATGTACTTTAGTCTCGATTGGCATTACGGTATCACGATTGGTTTGGCGATAATCAACGCATTTTTTATGGTGCGTATTTTTATTATTCAACACGACTGCGGTCATCAGTCCTTTTTCAAATCTCGCCGTTGGAACAATGTGGTGGGTTTTGTTTGTAGCTTATTTAGTTCTATTCCATTCAAATATTGGGCGAAATCTCATGCTTTTCACCATGCACACTGCGGTCAATTGGAAGGCGGCGTGCGGGATATTGGCGACATTCACATCAAGACGGTGAAAGAATTTCGGGAATTAACCAAGCGACAGCAATGGCAATACCGTATCTATAGGTCTGCGCCTGTGATGTTCGTTTTGGGACCATTGTACTATTCTTTGGTGCCTTTGCGTTTGCCCGTTATCAGTTTGAAAGGGTGGAAAAAAACCCGCTATTCACAAGTAATTAATAATATCTGTGTGGTTGGTGCTTACGTTTTATTGGCGTATTTATTGGGTTGGGATAAATTTGTATTGATTCATATTCCATTGCTAATTTCATTCTTTGTGATTGCAGTTTGGTTCTTTTATGTGCAGCATCAACACGAAGAAGCATATAAAGCATGGAAGAACAATTGGGAATATTTATTGGCAGCCGTGCAAGGAAGTACTTATTATAAATTACCAAAAGTATTTCAATGGTTGACGGGGAATATTGGTTTTCACCATATTCACCATTTGAGTTCGAAAATTCCGAATTACAATTTAGAAATGTGCAATAAAGAAAATCCTATTTTTGAAAAATATGCAACCACGTTGACCTTTTTTCAAAGTTTAAAAACGATTTTCAATACGCTTTGGGATGAAGAACAGCAGCGGATGATTTCTTTTTCGGAATTTTATCGTAGAGAAAAAATGATGGCAGCCTAAAAGGTAGAGCATTTTTTTAACAGTAAAAATAGGGGATGATTAGGAATTATCCCCTATTTTTGTTTTTAAAAATTGGTTCTTTAACGAATCCAGTGAGACACAAGCTTGTTCCTGTTCTTAGCAAAGGAAGTTTGAGGGACAAAAGATGGTTTTGCAAAAACCGTTTTTGTCCCTCAAAACCTTACCCGCGCTGCCGACGGCAACGCGCATTGTGTTTTAAAAACCGAGAAAATATTACGATTTTCTCGGTTTTTAAAGTTCAATTAATACGTTATTCCACGGGATTTGTCACAGAGCCTAAAAATTCAACAAAAACTTCATGCAACAATCTTCTAAATATTCATTTTTAGTTCTTCTAATTGCCCTTCCTATTCTTTTTGCTTTCCAAAATACCGACCTCCACAAAGATATTTGGGGCTTCTTCGGACATAGAAAAATTAATCGGCAAGCCGTTTTTTCCCTACCTCCAGATATGCTCGTTTTTTTTAAAAAAAATATAGAATACGTCACTGACCATGCAGTTGACCCGGATAAACGGCGATATGCAACTAGGCACGAAGCTGTTCGACATTACATTGATTTGGACGTTTGGGGGGAAGCACCGTTTGACAATGTGCCGAGAGGTTGGTCGGATATGCTGATAAAATTTACGCAAGTTTATGTGGTTAATGCCAGGGGAGATACTTTAAAAGTAAACGCAAGAGTAGGGGATAAGGAAGTTGCGCCAACGGATTTTGTAGCGTTAGAAAAGCAGTTTTCGATGGAAAAACTGGAGGTCACAATGTTCGATTATCGCGACTTTTTTTGGAAAAACGTACAATCCCAATATTACGAAGAGGAGTGGATGATTGATTGTGATTCGATTGAAAAATTGGTCGGTTATCCAATTGATTGTGCCTTTGCATTTGCGAATGAGCACTTTACCGAAGATGGCATTGTCCCGTATCATTTAGTGTCGATGCAAACGCGATTAACTAAAGCATTTGAAGACTTAAATACAAAACGAATTTTACAACTTTCTGCTGAATTTGGTCACTACATTGGCGATGCACATGTACCGTTGCACACCACCGAAAATTACAATGGACATTTATCCAATCAGCGAGGTATCCATGCTTTTTGGGAAAGCCGTATTCCAGAATTGTATGCCGATGATGACTATGATTTTTGGGTGGGAAAAGCAGAATATATTGATGACCCGCAAGCCTATTACTGGGATGTTGTGCTGACTTCGCATAGCTATGTGGACAGCGTTTTGCTCATTGAAGCAGACCTTTTTCAAGAAATGGGTGACCGAAAATATTGTTTTGACGAACGGGGTACGATGCAAATAAAAACGGAATGTCAGGAGTACGCCGCCGCCTACAGTCAACGGATGGATGGTATGGTGGAACAGCGGATGCAAGCGTCAATTTTATCGGTTGCGAGTGCTTGGTACACGGCCTGGGTGGATGCTGGACAGCCCATTTTGAAGAATTTTATGACGGAGAACCGAGAGGAGGATGAGGAGCAAAAAGCGATTGATACGGCGTTTAAAAAAGGGTCGATTTTTGGAAGGAAACATTAGAGACGGTGGACGGTCAACGGCGCACGGATAGCAGGGAAAGGAAATTTGGCATAGTCCAGATTAAATTTTCTTTCTTTTTTCTACCGAAAACGCTGCATTCTTATTCAGGATAAACAACTTTTACAACCTTAACAACTCGTTCTTCCTGTCGCATCTTTAGCCCATAATCACGTTCCAATTGTTTCCGTAAAACCTCAAAAGAAGAGAGGTTAAGTCCCAATCCATAAGCTTTTGTTAAGCCTGTTTCATTAAAAACGGTGAGGTCAAATTCACGCTCAATTAGATTCGATAAGTCATCCATAAAGCCAGGCGAAAGCGTTTCCAAACCCTTTTTTTTATTAGCAACAATGATTTTTTTCAGGTCAGGTTTTAGGTGATGAAAATATTCAAGTGTGTCAATTTTTTTAGTGTTTTCAACGGGGTCGAGTAGCCAGACGGTTCGAGTTTCAAAGCGGATTTCTGAGGAGTAATAATATTGTTGGGAAAGCCGTTTCAATAACAACTCTTCGCCTTGTCGCACTGATAAATATTCTGATTCAAAGACGGCATCAATAATCGGTTCGTCTGCTTTATTATCAAATTCCATACGCTCATTACCCGTTAATATTGCAATCAATTCGGACATAGGGTAGTGTAGGTATTCCACATAACTATCGCGTTTAGTAATTGATTTTGGTGTATCGTCATCAGAGCGTTTAACGGTAAGTGTAAACTTATCGGTATCCTTTCCAATATTGAAAACAAAATTTATTGGCAAATAAAAATATTGTCCGTTCTTCTGAATAATGAGGTCATCAAAATAAATGCTGGTTTCTGGGATTATTTTCCTTAAAAAATGCAGTAAGGAAGATTCCTTGATTTTTTCAGAATGATAGGCAATGGCAGCCTGTTTTTTTTCTTTTAAAATCAATCTAAAACTCTGAATGTCAAATGATTCTTCACCAATTTTTAAATTCAATTCTTTTGAATAGCTTGTTTTAAAATCTTTAGTAATATAATTTTCACTACTTGGATTAGCTATCATTTCGCCCCAATCCAATTGCACCAATTGACTTTGAAAAGCCTGGTATTCTGGTAGTACATTAATGTCAAAACGTGCTATGCTCAAATAATTTTCCTCAATTTCATCTTCCGAAAATAATCGGGCTGCCACATCCACAAAACGCCGATTCGTATTAAAATCAGGAATATGAACGATTTGATATTGCTCACTGGCGACGTACAAATCAAAAATATGACGCGTAGCTACATTATTTGTATCTATCTTTAACAGTGCCCTTTTATTGGGTAGATTTACGATTTGAAAACCGAAAGCAGGCGCAGATTTCGTAATCGGCATCACGCTAATTTCTGGACGATAAGTTTCCAAAGGATTCTTAACTTTGACCGAGATACCTGCCAAATAAACCTCTTCAGCCATACCCGTAAAGCTCAAAATATCACCTTGCATGATGCGGTCATTCACATTGCCAAGGCGCGGATGTTCCAGCTCAATTACTCCGTTTTCAACGTTTGGAAACCACAATCTACCTTTCTCTTCCAATATTTGCAGGTAGATGTCCATCGTTCTAAAATCCTTTTCTTTTTCCCCTTCAAATACTTGGATGCGCTCGCCATAAAGCGCTTTGAACTCTTCCAAAGTCACCTCAATTTCACCTGAATAACCATTCGGCGAAGCTATTTTTTCTAATTTAATTTCTTGGTTTCCCCAAATGATTTTATGCTCAATTGCTGGTGCTTTTTCTTTTTTATAAAGAGCATAATTACCAAAATTTTGCAGGGTAGTATAAGTTTGAGTTAAGGGTTTTGCAAATGGCGTATTTTCAATTAAATTAAAAGAAAAAAGGCTTATTAAAGTCAAAAAAATCGAGATGCTCGCACTGTATAAAAACGCCTGTGACCATTTATTTTTGTGGAAATATTCTTTGCTCTGATTTTTTACCGAATTAAAATGAGGTGCTTGTTCCGCCTGACGGTTTTCAATATAATTCTTAAACAGACCAGATACGCTTGCCTCGTGAAAAAGGTAGTTGTTTTCGTGCAATTCTTCCATCTCCTTTCGATACAAAAGTAAGAGAGGATTGAACCAACACAAAATCGTCAACAGTTCCATGAAAAGGACATCTGAACCGTGCTTTTCTTCAATTTTAAAAATATTGAAATCTGAATTAAATTCTTCATTTTCAATAAGTTGTAGATTGTTCCAAAAAGCATAACTGAAGAAAGAAGTTTTCGGAAATTCTTGGTTTATTTTCCAATTGGTAAACTGAGTCAAGCGTCTTTTTAGCTTAAATTCTTGCAGCAATTCCCAGAATTTATCCAAAAATTGGAACCCTAAAAAACCTACGCCCAACAAGTAAATGACCATTAAAATATCGACGGTTTCTAAGCGATATTCCCATATTTTTTCCAGCGGATTTTCAGTCGCTGCCAACTCAAAAGCGGGAGGTTGACTTTTTGCTGTACTCAAGTTTTCTATTAAAAAATCAAGGCTCAATCCTGGGAGAATCAAGCTCAAAATTGGCGTCAATAATAAGTACATCCGATTCCATACAAAACCACCCCGACCTTGCAGTACAAGGCGATAATACCCATAAAAAACCAACAAACACAAGCTGGTTTCTATCAAATATTGAGGAATTGAAGGCATTTTATACGGTTGACGGCAGACGATGAATGGTTAATGGGGAAGCAGGTTTTTGAAAATAACTTATCATTTGTATTTCCATCCACATTCCACCGTTTGCCATCAATTGTTTGCCCGTTTTTTGATTTTTTCTAATAACTCATCCAACTCCGCATTGTCAATTTCATCTTCTTGTACAAAGAAAGACAACAACTGTTCAATAGAGTCGTCAAAATAGGTTTTCATTAACAACTTTAATACTACGTTTTTACTCTGATGCTGACCGATATTAGAAAGTTTAACTAAAAAATCGCAAGTATTGAATTTTTGTGTTTTTTTGGAACCACTTCAAAAATGCTATTGCGCCACGCCTAAGGGCGCGGCGGATAAGGTTTTGAGGGGCAAGAACGGGCTTTAAAGCCCGTTCTTGCCCCTCAAACTTCCCAACGCGAGGGAAGCTGAGCGCATAATTATGTGCAACAAATCATAGTTGTTTTATTGAGTGGTTTCAATTTTTTTGAATAAAAAGGAACATCAACAAGAAAACAGACATTTAATTTAGATTGACAAAGTAGTATCATAGCCGAAAGGTTCGAATCAAATCAGTCCTTCTTCCTGCAATAACTATTTTTTTATAATTTTATTTTGAAAAAATACTATTTTAAAGAAGATAATATTTTAAAATTAAGTATGGTACCGTATATTTTTTGGGGCATTGGAAAATTATTGCTATTTTCCCATTTTATGCTTAAAATGAAATTCCAAATATGTTAAATGCAATACTAATTGATGATGAGATGAATTGTCTGAAAATGTTAGCGTGGGAACTGAAAAATAGTTGTCCAGAAATTAACATTTTGGGTATGTATGACTCTGGGAAAGAAGGACTTAAAGCCATCAATAGCAAAAGACCAGATGTTCTTTTTCTGGATATTGAAATGCCCTATCTTAACGGGTTTGAACTGTTGGAATTGATTCCGAATATTGATTTTGATATCGTTTTTACGACTGCTTACGATGAATATGCCGTAAAAGCGATAAAGATTAGCGCGATGGATTATTTGTTGAAACCCATTGATGGTGATGATTTGAAAAAGGCGGTAAAAAGAATAGAAGAGAAGAGAAAGAATAATATTGGGTCTGAAAATATTGGTTTTTTGAAAAAACAGTTGGAAGATACTCGAAGAAACAATATCAAAAATTTAGCACTGCCTACTTACGAAGGCTACGTTTTTGTAAAATTGGAGGACATCATTTATTGTCAATCTGATAATAACTATGCGACTGTTTTCTTGAAAACGGGCAAGAAAATTTTGATTTCCAGAACTTTAAAAGAGGTTGCTGGAATGTTGGTAGAACAAGAGAATTTTTTTCGAGTGCACAATTCTTTTTTGGTGAACTTAAATGAAATCAAAAACTATATCAAAACAGATGGCGGCTACCTAATTATGAGCAACGATGGGAAAGTAAAGGTGTCAAGAAACAAAAAAGATGAATTGCTAGATTTATTTCAAAAATTCAAATAAAATTGTTCAATGAACTTGTTAAGTAACATGTGGTAATAACTCATATAATATGATAAAATTTTTTTTAGACACTTCTCTGGTTAAACTACCGAAGAAAGACCAGCCTATCTTTTTTGCAGAGCTTGATACTGAAAATGTAGAGCGTGTTTTTATTATCTCATTTTTGGGCATCTTCTTTTTTGTACTGTTACTTCTTTTGGATATTCAACGTATTCAGACTGGCAAATTTGATGAAAGCTACGTCTATAAAGTATCTATGTTTTTGCATTTGAGCTTAGGATTATTCATTATTCCAGCACTTTTAATTCAGCGCAATGCCAAGGAGATTTCCAGTAATGAGTTCAAATACACTCGTTTCATTATTCATGCTACTATTCTTTTGATGACTGTTATTTTGGTCCCAATGGCCCTTTGTGCCACTAAAGACCGGAATAGTCTGATGACCTTCGTCGTTTATATGATTTTGATAAATTTGTTTTTGACAATTCCTATTAAACGCTTGTTTACTTTTAATGTAATTATTTTGTTAATTCTTACGGCAGGGGTATATCTTATTGAAAAAAATAATGCTACTATATTAACCGTAGCTTTGATTGAAGCGGTGGGCGTAGTTATTCCCATTTTTATTATTGCTTTCTACCAATACAACGTAAGAGTTTCTCACTATTTAAATGAAAAACAGATAATTGAGCAAAATCTGGTCATTCAAAAATCATTGGAAGAAGATTTTAATCAGCGCTTGGTTCAAATTGAAATGAGAGCGCTACGGGCACAGATGAATCCTCATTTTATCTTCAATGTTTTGAATTCTATTAAGTTGTTTATGGTGCAAAATGATGGGCCAACGGCAGCTAATTATCTAACCAAATTTGCTAAACTTATTCGTTTGATTCTCAACAATTCTAAATCACAAATGATTATGATGGAGGATGAGTTGGAATCGTTGAAATTGTACATTGAGATTGAAAACTTCCGCTTTAACAATAAATTTGATTACAAAATTCAAGTGCCTGACAATATCGACCTCGAGTTTGTGGAGTTGCCACCACTAATCTTACAACCTTATGTCGAAAATGCAATTTGGCACGGTTTGATGCACAAAAGGGAGGGGCGAGGAATGCTGCGGATTGATGTAAAAATGATTGAGGACGAATCCATTGTTTTTACCATCGAAGACAATGGGATTGGTCGCAAAGCTGCTGCGGAGATGAAAAGTAATTCTGCCCGAAAGACACAATTTAAGTCTATTGGAATGGAATTGACGAAGGATAGGTTGGCGATGACCAATCAGTTTTATGGAACGAATGCGTCGATTGAGGTGATTGATTTGGAAAATGATAAGGGGGAAGCTTCAGGGACACGGGTAGTGGTAAGGTTGCCGATAACTTAGACGGCTCAGAGCTTACAGTATGTGAATAGGTAGAAACAAAAAAAGCCCACAACATTATGTTGCGGGCTTTTTATAAAAATGAAAACCAAGGCAATCAACTAATTAATTTAATCAATCAATTACCTTTCTTGTGGAGATGCCGAGAATCGAACTCGGGTCCAAAAAAGCTCCCAAAAAGCTTTCTTCATGCATAGTTACCAATTAGGTTTTCGAGCAATAGGTAGGTTTGGTAACCCACCAGTCTATCGCCTTAGCCTCTTAAGTTTCGCTTGTCAATCAAAGCAGTTTGACGCACTAGTCTGAAAGGTTGGTTGATGAGCGGTACGTTGTATATCAAACGTCAAACGCAGGGCTCAATGGTGCTTTAAGACCTAGTCTTAGGCAGCCATGGCTACATTTCTGTTGCCGTATAGAATTGTTTCGCTATTATTTATTAACGAGGTAAATAACGTTGCCCCGGCATGCTTACTAGTCAGTAAACTCTCCTGTCGAAGCCTTTACATCCCCAAAATTTCAATGAACAATTAGCAATGTGCAATGAACAATATGGGAATGTGCATTTAATTGCACATTGTTCATTTCTAATTGTCTTGCAAAGGTATAAACTTAATTGAGACAACAAAAGTTCAACGAGAATCATTTTTTTTGATTTTTTTCGGACAATTTTTTGAATATCATTAATTAATTTTGAAAACACCCGAATAAACTGGTATCTTG
>JBLHWU010000150.1:0-16567 GCA_047629355.1 Saprospiraceae bacterium
AGTTTGTGCATTCTCAAAGCTGTTTTTTGTCTGAGGTTGCAGAAGTTTTTTCGCAAAAAAAGAAAATTTAAAGGATGGAGTTTTTACAAAATTAGACAGCATATTATTTACCAAAAAGTTGATAAAACAATTCTGACGGACTTGATATATTAGTACCTTTTGCAAGAAAAAATTATCTAAAATATTCAATATCAAATTTTTATGAAAAATTGACAGACGCCAAATTAAGGCATTAAAATCTAAATTTGCAAGCTTTGAAAACTGCTAAATTGCCTATAAATATGGTTTACTACTTAGCAATAAAGCCATCCAACAATTTAGCAAGGAAACAATTGGGTGTACGAAAAACTGCACGTACACGTATTCACTAGGCACAGCGTGGCGGCAGTTTTGAACTTTTGAAAATCAAAGAGTAAACCGCCACGCTGTGGCTATAAGATAAAGAATATTACTTTGTTACCAAAAGGATCGGCACGCTGTGCCTGCATTTCTAAACAAGTACATATCTCACAAAAGACTATTGACGTGTGCGTGCAGTTTTTCATACACTCGAAACAAATTTAAGTTTTTACTCTTTAATTAAGATTTTTGTAAGGTGACTAATTTCATTTGAAATCTGTGCAAAATAAGTGCCCGCAGGCAATTCTGAAAGGTCAATGGCGCTAAATCGACATCCTTTTGCCATAACTTTAGTAACCAATGTTTTGCCATAAATATCGATAACCTGAACGGTAACTTCATTTTCAGTTGGGTGAAGAAAATCAAAGTGAACATCGTTAACTACAGGGTTTGGAAAGATAACAATTTCGGGTGTATTTCCTGTTTTAAAAAACAAAGAATTGATAGTTGAAATATCTACATTTCCTTTGTTGTCATAGTGTCGAATTCGATAGTGGTTTAAGCCATTTTTAGGCGCATTATCCATTAAATAATAGCCATTTCCATTCGCTGAAAATTCATTTCCAGAAACAGGTTCGCCGATAATTTCAAAATTTTCACCATTGATAGAGCGCTCTACTAAAAACACACCGTCTGGAGTTTCATTATACGCCATCCAATCAATTTTTACAGAATTTTCGCCCATTTTGTTTAGCATAACTTCTTCAAAATCAATAGTTAAAGGTGCGCAATCGTTTTCAATCGTTACTTCCAAGTATCCAGTACAATCGTTGCGGTCTTGAACGGCTAAAAAATAATTTCCAGTCGTTAAATCGTTAATGTTTTGAGCGGTCTCGTCATTGTTCCAGTTAAAATTAAATGGTGCTAAACCACCTTCAACAGCTACTTCAATACTTGCGTCATTTTGCAGACAAGATTCAGGTGTAGTTGTTGCGGTTAATTTAATTTTTGCAGGTTCAAAAATTTGAATTGCTGTCGTGTTTTGACAACCGTTGTTATCGGTTACTAAAATTTCATAGATACCGCCAGTCAAGTTTCTCAACTCATTGTCGGTAGTAATAGTGTCATTGTATTCATAAATGTAAGGGGCAGTGCCGCCGTCAATATATATGGTAATCCAGCCGTCATTGGCAGCAAAACAAGTGACGTCATTCTTGAAAGTATTCACTTTTAGTGCTTCAGGAGCTGTCAATTGGATAGTTTCGTCGGCATGGCAGCCATTCGCATCCGTAATTTCAACAGAAAAAGTACCGCTTGTCAAATTTTCTGCTATCAAACTTGTCGCGCTATTGCCATTCCAATTGATGGAGAACGGTGCTTGACCACCTTCGATTACCAATTGAATTTTGCCATCTGCATTATCGTGGCAAGTTGGTGCAGTTTTATTGAAAACATTGATTTTAAATTCTACACAAGGGTCAACGCAAGATTCGACCTTAATTTTAACTTCATTTGACTCTCCATTATAGACCAAGCAGTTAACAGGTCGCGAACATCGACGATACCAAGTAGTCTGTAACAACGCTGGTGGGCTATAAGATGCACTCGTAACACCAGGAATAGACAACCAAACAACTGAAGGCCCCATCGGGTCATCAAGTGTTTTTATCCACAGGTATTCATATTCACCATTGCCATCATTTGCATCAAACAAACTAATAATGGGCGCAGGTGTATTGTCTTGCAAGCAAATCGTTTGGTCCGCACTAATTTGACCAGGAAAATAAATCTCTTCGCAAGGGTCTGTTGCTTCAAAAGCGTGACAATTTTCAGACGTATTACCTAATGCATTAATCTGAAAAATAAAGTAAGAAGCAAAGAAAAAAGCGATTTTTAAAGAGTTTAACTGCATAAGTAATGTTTTTTGCCGATGTTTCTAAAAAAAAAGACTAATAATTGTGATTTTTAATGGGACTTAAAATGGGACTTAAAATGGAAGAAGGAGGATTTTAAGTCTAACAAATAGGAGGGTTTGAGCAGTAAATGAAAGTTTTGAAAGAAAATCAATGAATTGAACCTCTTTCGCTATCCTATGTTTCAAATATAACAGAGAATAAAAAGAGTTAATGTAATGGAATGTATAAATTGTGACGGAGTAAAATATTTAAAAAGAGGTCAAAAGTCAGATTGCCTTGCTGTCAGAAGTCAGAAGACCTGCAGATTTTCTAACTTCTGACAATGAAATAATCTGACTTTTGACTTTTCGTAAATTTAATCTCAATCCTTTTCTTACATTTGCAATTCAAAAAAACTAAGCATGATAAAAACGGATGTTTGTATACTAGGCGCGGGACCTGCGGGCGCATCGGCGGCCTTGCATTTGAGCTATAAGGGAGTGCCTACGGTGTTGGTTGATAAGGCGGTTTTTCCACGGGATAAAGTGTGTGGAGATGCGTTGAGTGGGAAAGTTCCGTTGCTGTTGAAGCGGCTTGACCCACAGATGTTGGCGCGTTTTGAACAGCGGACGGAGATGTTGGTTGATGTATGGGGCATTCGATTTGTGGCGCCCAATCGGACAACTTTGGATATTCCTTTCAAGCTGAAGTATGATAAAACGAAGGAGACTTCGCCAGGTTATGTTGCCAAACGGATTGATTTTGATAATTTTTTAATTGATGAGGTCAAACGTAGAGAGGATATTGATTTTTATGACAATACAGCGATTGAATTCCATGAAAAAATTGATGGAGGGTTTATTGTTTCTGATAAGAAAAAGGACTTTCAAGTCGAATGTAAATTGTTGGTAATTGCGGATGGTGCGCATTCTAAATTTGCGCGGCATTATGCAGGCATTGAAAAGGATAATGCACACCACGCAGGCGCATTGCGGGCATACTATACAGGTGTAACGGGTTTTCATGAAGATAACTTTATTGAATTGCAATTTTTGGACGAAATCATTCCAGGCTATTTCTGGGTATTTCCATTGCCGAATGGACAGGCGAATGTCGGGATTGGTATGCGGACTGATTTTATTAGTAAACGGCGGGTGAATTTGAAAAAGGTAATGTTGGACGTTATTGAGAATCATCCAGAGATTGCGCCTCGTTTTAAAAATGCCAAATTACAGGATAAAATCGTTGGTTATGGACTCCCACTAGGTTCTAAAAAACAGAAATTATCGGGTGATAATTACATGCTAACTGGTGACGCTGGACACTTGATTGACCCACTGACTGGAGAAGGAATTGGGAATGGTTTTTATAGCGGTTGGATAGCGGCAGAACAGGCGGTGGAGTGCTTGGCACAAAATGATTATTCCGCTAAATTTATGAAGGCTTATGACAAAAGAATCCATCGAGTATTGGGCACAGAAATGAAATTAAGCTACCAAATTCAACGCCTCATGCGCTACCCGTGGATCATTAATCCGTTGTCGAATTGGGTGCATCGAAACCCACGTTTCTTTGATATTATGTCCCGAATGTACAACGATTTGGAATTGCGAAAGCAGATAGTTAACCCAGTTTTTTGGGTGAAACTGGTGCTGGGAAGAAAGGTTTAAAACAATTGACAATGCGCAATGAACAATTAAATTAACTGTTCATTGCACATTGCACATTGCTATTTGTTCATTAATTCTTTAATTATCTCAAAACTTGGCAAGTGCTTATAGTGCCATTTTTCAATAACTTTCCCGTCTTTCAACAGTACAATCCCTGGATTTGACCGCACAATTGTTTTCAATAAAATATCATCAGCACTGTAAAATGGATAAGCACTCTGCGTTTGGTGACGGAAATCATCAATCAAAGCAGGATCCGCATAAGCAGTGACGGCGAAGGACTTGATGCCTTCTTTTTCTGCTGCTTCGAGGACAGGGTTAACTACGTTTGTCCAAGGAGCGGTATAACCTACAGGGAAGTTGAAGACTTCTTGCGAAACCGTTTTGGTCTGTTCCTTGAAGGTCGTATCGATGCGTACCAAACTATTTATTGCCGTTGCGGGATCAATTTCTTGTGCAAAAACACTGTCAATTGCCATTGGAATTTTTTTGGTAACGATTTTCTGACCCATCGCCGATTCATATTTCAACTTATACGCCACAATCATGAAAGCGTAATTTGGATTTGCCAAAATGTCCTCTGTTACACTTTCGCCCATTTCATTGCTGATGTCAAAATCACTAATTTTAGAGCGTTTGATAGTTGGTTCAGTTTTGATTTGTTCCAACTTCCATTCCTCTTTTGGATATTTTTTAAACTCCTTTAAATACTGTGCATAAGGAATTTCTACAACTTTTCCATCTGCTTTATTCGTTGCTCTATACGCGATAATTTCTACTGCATTTTCTGAATCCTCTTCCAGTTGTTTTTGTGTCCGAATGTCTTTTCCGACACTAAATGGACGAAAATCTGCTGCTGGAATGTCCCAAACAAAATTCGCCAAACAATAGACAATCAGTATGATGGAACTCGCTAAAGTCCCGCCAATATTGCCCAATAATTGAATGGCTATCAATCCTAAAGCTGCCAATCCTGCACCCAAACCAACGCTGTAACCATTCAATAAAATAATTGCTAAACTTCCAACTACTGCCACAGCGACCAAAGCTGCTCGGTGAATGCCGTTTTCAAAATGATGACTGGACTTGGCAGTAAGTAAAAAGAAAAAAGCGGGGAACAATAGAGCAATATCCTTAAAGAAAGATACCTTGGGATTAAGGACTAAAAAGTCGCCAAAACATCCGCAATCTGTTACCTTCATGCTCGTTTCTACCCAATCGCCCCAATTATCAAATTCGAAGAAATTCACGCCGTCAGGTACATAACCCGTTAAGTATGTAAAGGCTGTTAGAAAGGTAAAAAAGATGACTAAAATCAGAAACATCCAACTGGTTAGTTTTGATTTTACGCCAAGTATTAGCATGATTCCTAAGACGATTTCAAAGACAATCATGGCTATCGAAAAGATGGTGGCATATTCTGAAAACCAAGGGAACATCGGTGAAATAAAGGACAGCCACGTTTCACTGAAAGTCACTTCAAATTCTGCGAAATATTGCTCCATTTTGTAAGCCGTGCCCAAGGGGTCAACGGCTTTTACCCAACCTGAAAGAATGAATAAGGCCCCACAGTAATTTTGGAGAACCGTTCTTAGCCAATTGATTTTTCCTTTTTTATTAAAAACGCCTACCAAAACGGTTAAAACAATGGTGATGATAGCGACGTAGATTAAAAGTTTTCCTAAAGTCATATCTATAATATATTAGTATAGTTTAGTGTATGTAATCGTTGTTAAGGAACGCGTGTAAAGAATAACTTATAACACTTTTGAGTTTCTTTTGCCCTCATTTTCAAAGTGAAAAATGAGGGTAAAACATCCTCTTAAGAATCTGAATTTATTTAATTTGCATTCCTTACTTCGGTCGGAATGACAAAAGTACTTCATTTGGAATGATAAATAAGTTGCAAATATAGAAAGCCTTTTGAAGTATGCAAAGATCTACATAAAAAGGCGAAATTGCTGTTAATACGGTGTCAAATTTGTTAATGAAAACCGAATTTTTATTTTAAAATACTACTTTTGCCATAAAAAATATACTTCTAATAAAATATATGTCAAAATATACACCAAATACAACATTACTGCCGTCTATTGTTAAGTTTTTAAAGAAATTACAAAAAAACAACAATCGTCTGTGGTTTATAGAACATAAAGAAGAATATACGACCGAACATGCTCATTTCAAAACGTTCACCAGCACTTTATTTGATAAAATGAGTCAATACGATAATTTGGAGTCGCTGAAAGTCTATCGGATATATCGGGATGTACGTTTTTCTAAAAATAAAACACCTTATAAGAGTAACTTTGCTGGAGGCATGAAACGGGCAACGAAATGGTTGCGAGGTGGATATTATTTTCACATTCAGCCAGGTGGTGCGTCGATGATTGGCGGAGGATTTTGGGGACCGAATGTAGCTGATTTGAAGAGAATTCGACAAGAAATAGCGGTAGATGCGGAGCCGTTGCGGAAGATTTTAGCGGACCCAACGTTCCTTAAAGTATTTGGAAACTTGGAAGGAACGCAACTTAAAACTGCGCCGAGAGATTATCCAAAAGACCATCCAAATATTGATTTATTGCGCTACAAACAGTTTGTGGTGCGCCGTCATTTTACGGATGAAGAAGTCTTGGCGGATGATTTTTTACCGAAAATGATAGAGACTTTCCGAGCTATGCGTCCGTTTTTTGACTATATGAGTGATGTGCTGACGACAGATGCTAATGGAGTTCCGATAGAGTAGAAATGTGTTGATTTAGTTATTTCGCATTCCAAAGGGAATTTGAGGGGGAAAAACGATTTTATAAAAATTGTTTTTCCCCTCAAGGATATCACCCGCGTTGCCGTAGGTAAGGCGTACTGTCTTTTTTAAAGCTCGAAAATCTTACGATTCTCTCGTTTCTCATTTTTTAAGAAAAATTTAGTGCTAATTCACAACAATCTTTTCCCAACCTCGGCTTCCATTTTTCAAAATTCCCACCCAATATATCCCTTTTAATAAAGTAGAAATATCCATTAAAAAGCTATTTTCCAAAGTTCTTTTTTTCAAAACAAATTGCCCATTCAAATTATAAATTTCGACCTGTTTTAAGCTACTTTGGCGAGTATGAAATTCAAAATGCAAAGTTTCTTGACCATCAACTGGATTTGGGAAAACATTAAAATCAACAGTCTCAATATCAAACGTCGCTGTCGTATTTTCTATTTCAAAAAGTGGAATATACTCCTCTAATTTATTCTGAATTGCTTGATAATTTCCTTGTCCATTTGTCAAAATAATCAGTCCTGTACTATCGGTAGGATAGTAGTTGAGTTGCGTACGCACGCCATTCATAAAGCCGCCATGACTCCAAAAATTACCAGCTGAATCGCCCCACCAAGTATCTGTACCCCACCAGCCAAATCCATCCGTCATGCTTTCAGGAACGAGACTATTAAAGGTATCTTCATTGACTAAAACAGTGCCTTGGAAAATACCTTTTTGGGTATAAGCAATCAAAAAATTTGCGAGTTCTTCAACGTTAGATTTCAACATCGCCGCTGGATATTCGGGGACACTAAAATAGCCATAGGGCTGTCCTGCGCCGTTATAAGGCATCGCCATATCATCTAAATCAACCTCAGAATAAAACCAGCCCGCCGTGTTCATTTCCAATGGTTCTAAAATGTTTTCACGGACATATTCATTGAAAGGCATGCCACTCGCTGACTCGACAATATAGCCCAACAGTGTAAAGCCTGCATTGGAATACCAATAACTCGAAGCCCCTGGCGCGGTATTACCAAAATTGGACGCCAGATATAAATCACCTCCTTCTAAAAAGTAAATTTCACAAAATTCATCCAAGTCATAAATGGGGTCACCGACGGCATCCCAAAGCTGTAAATCTGCCTCAGAATCGTGTAAACTGGATTCATGTTTTAGCAATTGTCGGGTGGTAATCGGGACGTCCGAAAAATTAGGATTGATGACGGTGATTGGCAAATAATCATTGATATTTGCATCCAAGTTCAACGTGCCTGCTTCCCACAATTGCGCGCACGCCGTGGCAGTAAACAGTTTGGAAATAGAGGCTAAAGTGAATTCTGTTTCCGTACTTACAGGCGTATTGGTGGCGATATTTGCCAGACCATAAGCCGCTTTCCAGACGACTTGGTCACCTTTGACGATGCAGGCGGATAGGCCTATAAATGACTGTTGAGACATTTGTTGTTGGATAAAAACGTCGAGTTCTTGACCGAGGATTTCGTTTGTTTGGGCATTGATAAAGAAGGTTGAAAGGAATAAGAAAGTAAGGTTTAAAATTTTTAACATAAATAGTTGCTTTATTTTCAATATAGCGGTGAATTTAGTCGCCAATCTGCCTCATCTTAATAAAGCAACTTGGCGACTAAATTCGCTGATATACAATAGTACTCACTTCTTTTAATTTTCCCTAATTTTGCAAAAAAAAAACATGCATAAAATTCCTTTAATCGGTACAATTCTCGCTATTTTTCTCTGCTATCAATGCGCGGATTCTTCTGCTGACCAAATCAAAGAGGCAGCTAAAAATTCCTTGGAAACTGCAATGACAGGTGAAGAATTAGCGAAAATTCATTGCGGAAGTTGTCATAAATACCCGTCTCCTGAATTGTTGGATAAAAGTACTTGGGGTAATTTTGTTTTGTTGAGAATGGCCGCGTTTATGGGTATTTATCATGATAATGTGAAATATTTAGATAAAATGCCAGCCCAATGGATAGAACCTGGCGTGGGTGGTCAGCGTGTTGCTGCGGCGAATATTTATCCAAAAGAACCTTTGATTTCGCGAGAAGACTGGGAGAAGATTCGGGATTTTTATTTAAAAAATGCGCCTATGAAACTGGCAAGTGCTTCTGCGAAAACGGATATAAAAGTGGGCATTCCAAATTTTGAAGTAGCTGAATTTAATAAATCGAAGGAAGTGCCGCCTTTGGTGCAAGCGATTGCGATTGATGAAGCGACAAATTCGGTGTATGCGGGCGTTTACAAAGATGGAATTTATAAAATGAATGGGCAAGGGAAATTGGTAGATAAAACGGTTGGAACATCATTTTTTGTGGATTTTGAAATGGGGAAAAACAAGTTTATTGCGCTTGATATGGCGACTCGATATGCGACGGACAATCCGGCTGGAAAGTTGCTCATTGCCAATTCCTTTAAAAGTTTTAAACAAAAGAAATTTAATGGGAATCTTCCAAAATTGATGCGTCCTGTTAGTTTTGAAACAGGAGATTTAGATGGGGATGGAATCGAGGATTATTTGGTCTCAGAATATGGAAATTATCTGGGTCAATTGGCTTGGTATGGTTCAAAAGATAGCAAAAATAGCTTTGAGCAACACATTTTATTTGCTGACGATGGCGCGATTAAAGCTAAAATTTTAGACTTGAATCAGGACGGGAAAAACGATATTCTAGCTTTGCAAGGGAACGGTAACGAAGGTGTTGACCGCTATTTAAATCAAGGGAATGGAGAATTCAAACGCGAGCGCATTCTTCGGTTTTTACCGACGAACGGTTCGACTGATTTTCAAATAATTGACTTTGATGGCGATGGTAAACAAGATATCTTATATACCAATGGGGACAATGGAGATTATACGCCTATTTTAAAACCACATCATGGTATCCGCTTATTTTTAAATAAAAATGAGGAGTATAAAGAAGCCTTTTTTATCCCATTAAATGGTGTTTACCAAGCTGAAGCTGTTGATTTTGATAAAGATGGAGACTTGGATATTGCGGCAGTTTCCTTTCATCCTGATTTTAAAAATCATCCACAAGAAAGCTTTGTTTTTTATGAAAATGATGGACAGAATAACTTCTCCGCTTACACGATTCCACAATTTGCAGATTCGCGTTGGATGCGTTTTACGACGGGTGATGTGGATGCGGATGGCGACGTTGATATTTTGTTGTCGGCGATGAATATTAAGACGCCGGAGATTGGGGAAGCAACAGCGGATAAATGGGCAAAGGAGGAGACGGCGATTTTGATTTTGCGGAATCAGAAAAGATAGTTGCGGAGTTTTGCAGTGATAAATTAATGGGTATATTTGCGAAAATAGAGAAGTCCGCGGTCATAAGTCAGACTACTGGGCTGTCAGAAATTATATAGTGGCTTGAATGCTCTGACATCTTACCGTGCAAGGGGCTGACTTCTGACCGCTAAAAAAAGATTCCAATGAAATTACTGAAATTTTCCGAACAAGACCTTATAAATCTGGGCAAAGAAAAGCATGCAGAATACGCGAATGCTGGCCCATTTCCGAACATTTATTTTGACAATTTTTTAAATCCTGACGCTTTGAAAGAAGTGGTGGAGGAATTTCCAGAATTGGGTAATAGCAAGGAGGATATTTATTACGCCAATCCCAATGAGGTGAAATATGCGTCGAATGGCATCTACCGTTTTGGTCCAAAATCACGGGCGATGTTTTCGTATTTGAATTCCCAACCGTTTTTGGAATTTTTGCAAGAATTGACAGGAATTAAAGAAACTTTAGTACCGGACCCTTATTTTCAAGGAGGCGGTTTTCATCAAATCAAGCCTGATGGCTATTTGAAATTGCACGTCGATTTCCATAAGCATAAAATGATGAATCTTGATCGCCGAATCAATGTCTTGGTTTATTTAAATGAAGATTGGGAGGAAGAATATGGTGGGCATTTTGAACTGTGGGAAAAAGACAAAAGTAAATGTGTCGTGCGAATTGCCCCACATTTTAATCGAATGGCTATTTTCTCGACAACTGATTTTTCCTGGCACGGACATCCTGACGCACTGACTTGTCCGCCTGATCGGAGTAGAAAGTCAATGGCTTTATACTATTACACAAATGGTCGGCCAGATAGTGAAATCAGTGAGGACAATCGCGAACGAATTACCACAACTTTTGCTGCTCGAAAAGGACAGGATTCCACGAAAATGACGGCATTTAACAATGCGGTGAATATGGCAAATGATTGGTTGCCACCCGCCTTGGTGCGGATGATTAAGAAGCATCGAAATAAGTAAAAAACGGCACACGCTTGACCGCCAATGACTTACGGATAGAATGTAAAACCCTGATTGTTAGATATTTTGAAGTATCTAGTAACCAGGGTTAGTGTTCAAAGTGGAGGGATTTACTCCGTGAAATATTAAGAAAAAAATACTTCAATTTAATCCGTTTACATTTTGTAATTACAAAAGTAAAAGTATTGTTGTAAAATCTTCTAAAAAGGTGATGAATGACAGATTAAGGGAGACCTTTCGCCATTTAAAGATTAAAGAAATTCATTATCAAAAAATAATAGGTAATTTTTTGTGATTTTATCGTCTGAAGCAGTGGAGAATAAATGCGAAAAATTAATGTTATGTGTAAAAAAAATATTTTTATCTTTCGTTGAATTGTTTTTTTTAGCCATTGTTGTTGATATGTCCTTGACTTGTAGCTTTTTTTTGGTAAAATTCATTTCTTAATAAACTGAAAACTCAACAGATTTTTGGTGTGCCAATAAAAGTTTCGCTTAGCGACCAAATACTTTTTTTAAAAGATATAATATCCATTAAAATTGTAGGTTTTCCAAATTTATTTTGCCGAATTTCGACTAAAATGAAATCTGTTGAGTTCTCAGTAATAAAGGATATTATTCTTCAATACTGACGACCAACTCTACTTTTCGATTTTCTTTTTTACTTCTTGTAGAATTCAATTCTCCGCGTCCTTCTATGAAGATTTTATCGACGCGAATTCCTTTTTCTTTCAGATAAACGCCAACACTTTTGGCGCGTTTTTCTGATAAAATCATATTGTAGGCATCACCACCGATGTCATCTGAAAAACCGATAACGGAGACGTTTTTGACCGTTTTTATACCATCAAATACTTCATTTAAAAAAGCATTGAGCTCTTCTTTCATTTCGGGTTTCAAAGTCGCTTCATCAAAACTGAAAAGTATTGTATGTCGAATTTTTTTCCACTTGTCTCTATCCTTTTTATTAGCAACTGGAAGCGAGTTTGGTGCATCTAATTCACCTGCAAACGTAGGTAATCTGAATAGCGGATTAAGATTTATATCTAAAGGGAAGAAGACTTTATTGTCCCATTTGCTGACAAACTTAGTATTGTTATATGGATGGTATTCATCTGCACGAACGTCAAATTCAAGCGTTTCCCCCGCACGGGCACAGATAAAAAAACGTCCATTTTCATCCGTTTGCACGGGCAGTCTATTCTTAAAATGAACGGTCGTTTTGATAGGCGTTTTTAGAATAGAATCGCGTACATATCCCTCGACAAAAGTGATGGGTTCGCTAAATAATTGTTCTGATAAATCAAATTGATAAATGTCCATTCCACCAAAACCACCCTTTCGATTGCTGGAAAAATAACCTGTTTTGCCATCCGCAGAAAGGAAAAAACCAAGTTCTCGATAAGAGGAGTTTACAGGAATACCGAGATTAACAGGATGCTCCCAGCCATCCATTCCATCCCATTTGGTCATGAAAATATCTTGTTCGCCTAAGCCCAAGTGCCCCGTCGAAGAAAAGTAAAGCGTATTGCCGTCATTGGTAATAAATGGCGCTTCTTCGTCGCCTTCGGTATTTACTTTATCACCGAGATTTTTGGGTGGTCCCCAACGTCCATCTGACAGGCGATTACTCATCCAAATATCTGTTCCACCTTGTCCCCCTTCGCGATTACTGGCAAAAAATATTATCGTACCGTCGCAGTTGATGGAGGCTTGTGAATCCCAATCACCAGAATTAATATAGCCGATAACTGGACCAGTCTCCTTAACCTTTTCTCCATCCATTTGCCCTTTCCAAACATCGCAAGTACCAAGAATTCCCTTTCGTTGGCAAGCCGTGAAAAACATCTGTCGACCATCGCGAACGAAAGTCGCCATGCCTTCATTAAATTCGGTGTTAAATTCTTTGTTTGCAGCTTGTGCAATGCGCCATTTTTCAGTTGGACGCATACTTATAAAAAGATTTTCATCTTCAAATTCACTTCTTCGGCGGGTGAAAAACATCATCTCCTGATTGTTTGCTAAAAAAGGGAAAACCTCATCTCCCTTGGTATTAATAGCATCTCCGATGTTTAATACACTGGGAATATTCCAAAATTTTATCGAATCCATCGCGACATGACAGCCGCGAATGTTGCGGGATACTTTTTGATAATAACTCGCCTCTGCTTCTTTTTCTGCCCCTCCATTATAGCTAAATGCGCCGTCTGGGTAATTGCGGAGGGTATCGAATTCCATGAATAATTCCAAAGCCATATAGTAGTTGCCACTTTTGAAATGAGCGTCGGCAGTCTCGTAAAATAAAGCGCGCGAGAAGCGGTCATTAATCGTTATTGCTTGGTCATAAAGCTTGGCAGCGTCCTCATATTCGAGCATTAATTCATAACACGCGCCCGCACCTCGCAAGGCAGGAATGAACTTTGGTTTGCGTTTCAGTATCTTTTGAAAACTTTTTAGCGCCTTTTCGTATTCTTTCATCAAGAGCAACTGCTCGGCTTTTTGATACTCAGAATTCAAGGCATCAGGTAGCACATCCACGGGAGGCATGATTTGTGCCGAAGTCGTCAGACCGATAAAAAATAATATTGGGATGATAATTAATCTCATTGCGTTGTGCTTATTATCTATATGAACCGCAAACTTTCAGTTTACTACTTAATGTGTTAGATGTGCAAACTGGAAGTTTGCGGTGCAATAAAATTTCAAGCCGCAAAGAAACGCAAAACCATTGTGAAAGGATAAAATTAAATAATGATTTTTTTTAATGAATGAAAAAATGACTGGAAGGAAAGATATAAATCCTAAAAAGCTGATTAATCATTTCGCGTTACTTATGAATTGTCTTTTCTCCTTTTCTTCAAAAATACATTGAATAATGAAAAATTTTCAGACCTTTCCGAAAAATTAGCAACGAGTTGATCGTGACTAACTAATAACACTAAAATACAGTGGTATATTGAACAAATGAAAGACATAAACCTTGTCTATCTATAATAGATTTTTCAGGTTAAGGCGTCAATTATAAATGGATTAGACTGATTTTTTCCTATTCTCCTAAACCAAAATTATTTTCTAAAGGTCTAAATAGCCTTAAACAAAAATATATGATTTTTTCAATTTTACTGATTACGATAACCTGCTTGATTATTTGGCGAGCAAGTGATGGATTTGAAGCGGCATCTGAGTATCTTGGTCGAAATTTGAACGATGGTGTTCGGGGCGCGACTATCAATGCGGTTGGTAGTTCTATGCCGGAGTTATTCACAACTTTCTGGTTTCTGTTTGCCTTAATGGACAAAGACGGCTTTGCGAGTGGAATTGGAACGACGGCAGGAAGTGCGATTTTTAATGGGATGATTATTCCTGCAGTAGTGATTTTCGCGGTGATTGGCTATGGTTTAGCTAAAGATATTACGGTTTCCAAAAAGGTGATTTTACGGGATGGTTTGTCGTTGATTGCAGCGGAATTTATTCTGATTCTGCTAATTAGCGGCGACATCTTGCATTGGTGGCATGGGCTGATTTTAATGGGGGTTTATGCTATTTATGTCATCCTTATGTTGACGACGATGAGCGTAAATGAGGAGGTAGAAGAAAAAGAAGAAGATAATGATGAAGATAACGATAATGACGACGATAGCTCATTTTTAAAAAACTTGTTGACTTTGAATTTAGAACCTATTTTTGTTAAGAATAAAATAACGACGGGTAGCGCATGGGCGATGTTGTTGACGACCATGGGAATTATTGGCGGTGCTTGTGCTTTATTGGTGTATTCTTGCGAAAATTTAGCTATTGGCATGGGCATTCAGACTTACTTTGTGGCGGTGATTATTGCATCAGCTGCGACGAGTGTGCCTGACACGATTTTGTCTTACCGTGATGCCATGGCGGGTGAATATGATGATGCGGTAGCGAATGCTTTGGGAAGCAATATTTTTGATATTTGTTTTGCTTTGGGTTTTCCATTGTTCGTATTTACGATGATGTATGGCTCGATTCAGCTGTCACCTGAAACGGTTGAAAATATTACAGAATTGCGGGGATTGCTTTTAGTTTTAACAATAGTTGCCTTCTTTATCTACTATTTTGGCGATAATATGGGACGCATTAAAGCGGTATTATTGTTGCTAATTTACGTTGGATTTACAGCATTTATTTTGGCGAAAGCTTACGAGATGCAGTGGGCTTTGAATTTTGGCGATTTGTTGAGAGGTTGGATGAGTGTGATTTTTTAGGAGTCAATATTTGATTTTTTTGGTTCTTGGACAAATCCCGTGATATCCAATAAAGCTTGGAGCTTCTTCGAAAGCTATGGTGACTACACAAATCGCGAAATAAAAGTTCTTTGACAAGTTTGCTATATTACTGGATGGCAAAATCAAAAAGTGAATTAGGAGATACTGGTTTAGAACGCGTACAGGTTTTATTGTTAGTGGCAATGAGTCAAGAACTCACAGTTGTCCTACGTCAATTGAGTAAAGGCAAGACAGAAGAAGTTGCGTTTCATCGCTTTATAAATAACTCTAAAGTTACTCCTGAGGGACTTGTGAATTATTATTATCAAACGGTTCCTAAATCGCTAAGTAAAAGAACTTAAATAAGTTAGACCATTATGGTAAAACCGTATATGAGAACTTAGATAGCTCAGGGTGTCTCAAAATTCTCTTTTCGCCAATGTCTTCTTTATTAGAAGGTTGTTTGAGCGGATACATTTTTTTGACAACTCTGACCACTGTAGTTAATCCTTTAGAGTGCGAAGTTTTCGATATGAGTTCTTCAACTTGTTCTAAGTCGGTTAAGATAGTATTTTTGATGGTTCTTTGTACATGTGAAAAAAGCTGCCTTTCAATTGGATTGTACTTAGAACAGTAGGGTGGATAATGTGCTACTATTATTTTAAGTCCTATTTCCGAAGCTAATTTTTGTAAAAGTACTTTGAATAAATGATGTCTGTAACCGTTGGCACCGCCACAATCACACAAGAGCAACAAATGAGTAGCATCTTGATAGTGAAACTGTCCATAAGTGCGCCACCACCAGCGTAGATTATCAATGATGAAAGCAGCCGTTTCATGGGTGTCACCAATAGTGATGTAACCTTTCATAAGTTTACAATCAAAGATGCCGTGTGGAATAGCTTTCCCCGTGGCTAAATGACTGTAGTCAAATGAATAAACCTTTGGAACACCTCCAGGATAAGCCATAACAGCTTCATTTCGAGTCAGTTGCCCCAATCGTTCTTTTTTTTTTAGTATCAATACTCAAAGCGGGATTGTTGCCCATACTCTCGAAGAGTAATCTCAGACAATTAACAATTTCAAATTGTTCTGCTCGATGTTTGCTCACTCCAGTTGATATACATTTTAAAGGCTTACGTTTGACATATCCGCCCGCTTTTAAGATGCGTTTGATACAACCGTGGGATATGGTTACACGATGCGTTTTTTTCAAAAAAAGAGCAATGTCTTTAGGACGTAATGAAGTCCATTTGACCAAAGGGTCGTAGGATTAAAGTCTTTCCATATCTTGTAAAGATTGGTGCTTTTGATTCCAAAACTGGTCAATATACTGTTCAAGGTATGTAAGCCAAAGAACTCTCCAATTAACATCACTTCT
>JBLHWU010000151.1:0-16369 GCA_047629355.1 Saprospiraceae bacterium
TTCGGCACTACGGTGAAAACTGTGGGTAAGTTTTAACAAAGGGAGTTTGAGGGAGAAAAATGGTTTTGCAAAAACCGTTTTTCTCCCTCAAACTCCCCTCCCGCATTGCCGTAGGCAATGCGTACTTTTTTTTTTGAAGCTCGAAAATCTTACGATTTTCTCGCTTCTCATATTGACCCACACTTTTCACCGTAGAGCCAATTTTTCTATGCCTAATAGAAAAAGGGGCAACCCAAAAGTCACTTCTTTTTTAATCTTCAAAAATAAAAATTAAATTTTTCACATTGCTGCCGTGTATCGTGCGCCGAAAACCGTGCGCCGTTTTCTATCGCAACAAGCTCACATTCCCTTTCTTAAAGTTCTCCTTCCCATTAAAGCATTTCACTGTGAGGTAATAACCATAAACATCTGGCGCAAGTAATTCTCCTTTAAAAGTACCGCCCCAACCTTCTTCTTGATTGTTCGTTTCAAAAACTTTTTGTCCCCAACGATTGAAAATGGTGATGTTCATTTCTTCGATATTCACACCGCGAACGAGGAATTCATCATTTTCATTATCGCCATTTGGACTAAAAGCACTAGGTACAAAAACGAATGGATAATCGCAGTCTAAATTTTTCACAAATACTTCAATATCGCGCTCCGTCGCACAACCGTCTTCATTAGAAATCAACACATTATAAGTTGTGGTTTCTTCTGGTTGCGCAATTGGGTTAGCGATGTTTTCATTGTCCAAAGACCCTGCAGGCGACCACTCGTAGAAGAAAGAATCATCTTGGGGGACCATCAATTGCGACATTTCATCAGAGCCTAACTGAATGGTATCAGGCGTTGCTGAGATATCAGTAATAATGCCATTTAAGTCAAAATAATTGACCCAAGTACTGTCCACGATTTCGCAGCCAAATTGATTCATGACGTTGACATAAACCCACATATCTTCGTCCACTGTTAAGTCAACAGGATTAGAATTGACTGTATTGCCAATGATGTTTTCCGCAGGTGACCAAGTGTAGGTTAAGTTTTGTAAATCATCATTATTTAAAACACCAATTTCTACGCTGCCGATTTCTTCACAAATATTAACTTCATCTGCCATTTCAATATCAATTGGAAATGCATTTATCAAAACCGAAACCGAATCCCGACAACCGAGGTCATCTATTGCCAAAAGATAATAAGTCACCGCGCCTATTGGATTCACTATGGTTGACGCATTCATCGAAATTGGGTTGCTAAAGTCTGGATTATTTGACCAAGTAAAATCCGCACTCGTATCAGACTCCGCCGTCAAGGTGACAGGGTCGGATTCACAAATATTTAAGGCAGCTGGCTCAGCTTGCAACATCATTAATGGATTGACAATCACTGCTACTTGTAACGCTGCAAAGCAGGTATCAACGCCATTCACACCAAAAAAAAACGCGGTTAAAATCGTTGTTATATTGGTCGTAATCGTCGGATTGGGAGAGGTCGTGTCGTCCAAATCATCGCTGCCTATCCATTCGTAAGTTAGGTCAAAGTTCGCAGTTGGGTTAATTGCTGTTGGAATTCCAGCACATACATAAACGGTGTCCACAACCGCTGCATCAAATTCATACGTTTCGACTGAAATCGTCTCCGTGACCATACAGCCAAATTGATTTGTTGCGGTTACTGTAAAGACGGCTAAGGTATTTGGAATTGTCGTAATCCACGGGCAGTTGGTTGCACCGCCACTGGTAATTGTTCCGTTTGCATCTGCCGTCCATTCGTAAGTCAAAAAGTCGCTAAAGTCGAGGTTTTCTACACAGACCTGGAAAGAATCCTGAGGACAAGTCATAATTTCACCATCGCCCTGTAAAGAAATATCCACTTGTTCGTTAGTTACAACAATGGTGTCTCTTTGCGAGCAATTTTCGGCATCAATTGCCTGTACAATCAGTGTTATCGAAGAATCTGGATTGACTTCGATACAATCGGTCGCTTCCAAAATATTCCCATCCATATCCAACCATTGCAAACTCGTCACCGGTACATTTGTCGTTGCACAAACTGTAATCGGCGCGCCACAAGTGAAGGTGTCAATCGCCACATCAATGTTAATCACAGGCGGTACATTCACCAAAATTTCTTCCGTAACCGTACAAAATTCTGTTCCGAAATTTTCAGAAACAATGACAGTAAAAGTCTCTGTTTCCTCAATATTTACCATTGGATTTGGTGCATTCTGTGGCATTGCATTTGGCGACAGCCAAAAATAATCTAAGGCTGGATTTGCACCAGGATTGATATTCGTTTCGACATTCGGACAAACCAGAATTTCATCAACTACTGTCGGTTCAAAATCGTGGCTAAATATCGTTATCGTATCAATGCGTTCACAATTAAATTGGTTGGCAGAAGTAATTACAAATTGCGATTCAATGCCTGCAGCTGCCGTAATTACGGTGACATTCGGTCCAGTGTTGTCACTAAGAATTTGCGCGGGTGGTAAGGCTTCCCAGCTAATATTTAAAATATGGTCAGTAATATTATTGCTTGCCGAAAGGTTCAAGGTATCGTCAGGACAGGATTCGCCTTTGAAGGTGATTTCAATATCAATTTCTTCATTTGAAATCGTAATGGTATCGCGGTCAAAACAATTATCTGCGTCTCTCCCTTCCAAGATAAAGCTACTCACATTCACTGGACTCACTGCTAATTGTGATTCAACACTCAATGGATTTCCACCCAAAGTAAACCACTGAAAATTAATATCTGGGTCTAAATTTGAAACGGCGTTTAAAATAATCGCTGTCCCACAAGTCGTCGAATCGCCCAATGCAGTCACTTCGATTTTTTCTGGAACTTCAATCATCACTGTGCGCGTAATTGAACAAACATCTGCACCATTTTCATTTAAAATAGTCACTGAGTAAGTTGTCGTTTCCGTTGGGAAAGCCATTGGATTTGCCGCTGTTGGGTCGTCTAAACCTTCAACAGGCGTCCAATTGTATTCGTAACTGGTATCACCGTTTGGATTCAACGCAATTATATCGCCAAAGCATAAGGTTACGGGCGTAATTAGATTTTCTTCAATCAAATCAACATTCAATTGTTGTGTCGTCGAACCCTCACAGTCATTCGGTGTTCCGATAGTCACGGTCACGGTCAAATCAGTATCTTCGGTAATGGTAATCAGTGGATTTTGCTCGTTCGAGGTCATTCCGTTGCTGAAAACCCATTCCCAAGAATTGGTATTATTTAAGAAATTAAAAGACGTATCCGTAAATTGAATTTGAATAGCATCCGTTTCACAAGTCACATATTCAAATTCAAAACCAGGAATAAAATCAGGTGCAAGAATATTGATTTGCTTGGTGATTTCTTCTACACAATCCACGTCAAAACCAATACTCAAAGTCACGTTGTACAATCCAATGCCGAAAGAATAGGTCGGATTCTCTTCGGTAGAAGTATCGCCTGTCCCAAAACTCCATACATAGTTATAAGCATTGGTACTCAAATTGGTAAACTCAACAGTCGAACCGCTACAGCCAATTTGAAAGTCAAAATCCAAATTAATATTTTCATCCACCAAGGCAATGTAAACGGAATCGGTAAGCAAGCAGCCAAATTGATTGATGATGGTCGCATAAATTGTTTGTTCGCTTGGTGTAATAATCAAGTCAGGTGTCGGGTCATTCGTCGGGTCGCCTTGGAATGCACTTGTTGGTGCCCAAACGATGGTTAAACTGTCGTTCGGGTCGAGGTTAGTCAATTCAATATCAACGGCTTCGTTTGTACATTTAATAATGTTGTCCGTTAAGTCAAAATTAACTGGACCGCCTGTCACTGGAATCGTCGCGGTTTCTTCACAGCCAAAATCATCTTGCACCGTCACTGTATAAGTATCTATACCAGAAACAATTACGTCGAGCGTACTCATGTTTCCAGTTGGTAAACCTGTCGTATTATTTACCCAGCTAAAATCAACCATATCAATGTTTGTGGTTGCGGTCAGCGTCACATTTTCGTCGCAAGTTTCAATGTCATTAGAAACTTGTAAGCCGATTGGTTCGGGAACAGTCACTTTTATTTGCTGTGATAGTTCACAAGTATCTGCCGAAATATTGGTAATAAAAACGGTATAAGTGATGTTATTTTGCGGCTTGGCAATTGGGTTTGGTTTGGTATTGTCATCCAAACCCGTATCAGGCGTCCACAAATAAGTGTAATTTGGATTACCATTTGGGTTCAATTCCGTTGGTTCATTGTGACAAATTTGCAAACTATCGGTAAAGTCAAATTCGATAAAATCAACCATTAAATTTTGGATAACTGAAGAGACACAGCCTTCTGCCGTCGTAATCGTCAAGGTCACATCCAATGTTTGTTCGTTGGTCAAAATCAGCGTTGGATTTTGCACAGTTGAACTACCGTTGTTTTCAAATTGCCAATCGTATTGAGTCGTATTATTTAAACTATTTATTGACGTATTGGTAAAATCAATTGCTATTTCGTCCGCTTGACATTCTGAATATTCGAAGTCAAAATTAGCGGCTAATAATTTTTCTGGTAAAGCAACTACTTCCGAAACGGACTGGGTACATTGTGTAGTTGAACCAGTCGTCAAGGTCACAGTATAATCGTCGGTATTTTCATAAATATGAATAGGATTAACTGTATTTTCCGTTGGCGAACCATCTCCGAAATTCCAGATATAATCCGCTGCATTCGTACTCAAATTGGTAAATGTCACTGTCAAACCATCACAATCCGACATCGTTTCAAACGCCAATTCTGGCAAAGGGATAACCGTCACGGTTAATTCGGCTTCCGACATACAAAGTCCACCTGGCGCAGAAATCGTCACAGGATAAAGACCATCCACCAATATTTCAATCATGGGATTGGTCGCATTAGAATTAATCGGTGTGCCCCAATTGAAACTAAAAATGCCATCACCCGCCAAAGCAGGATTCAGCCCAATCGTTTCTCCAAAACAAGGAGAAATATCCAGTTCAATCATGTTCAGTGGATTGTTTTCGGCCGTTTGAAAATTTTGCGAGACCGTCGTTTCACAGCCATTTTGAGAAATCGCGGTCATCGTCACTACGCCCGTCGAAGGATTTGGAATAAGGAACGTTGGACTATTTTCGGTCGAAGTCTGCGTCATGTTATTTGCAATCAACGTCCAATTATAGGAAACAATTGGCGACACAGGGTCAGTTGTTATATTTTGTAAAACAAGGACTGTCGAATCTTCACAATCGTAAGTTATAATGTTGAAACCTGCTTCAATTGAATTAAATTGCAAATAAATTTCTTGCTGAAAAGTATCGACACATTGCGTATTTGGAGCAGCAACTAACGTAATCAAATAAGTACCTGTATCTGGAAAAGTAAAGGTTGGATTGTCAACGGTCGAAACGCCTACATTTTGTTCATCATCTTCAAAATACCATAAGAAGTTATTCGTATCTTCACTCGTATTTTCAAACTCTACCGTCAAATCATCACATTGCGCTGTTGGAAATTCGGCATTAGCAATTACCTCACTACAGACTGTTACATTGTATTGAAAATCCCGTCGAACGGTCGAAAGTAATTCGCCATTTCGATATTCTTCCACACAAATTCCGACCACAAATTGTCCCAAAGTTGGCGGAAAGCCCGTCAATAAACCTGTTTCCGCATCAATTGCCAAGGGGTCCGCACCATCGCCCAACAAATTAGCCAAACTATAGGGAGCTGTCCAAGCCAAGTTAGTATAAGGCGGTGCACTCGGCACAGGTGGTTGTGGTACGGCAAAACTTGCACCCACAAACGGCGTACACAATTTATAAGCTAAGGAATCTCCGTCAATATCCGTTGCACTGTGGTCAAAATTTATCGGCTTACCCACACATATCGCGACGGGCGGATAATTCAAAAAATCATCGGTTACAAAGGTCGGACTGCTATTACAATCGGTATATCCCTGCGGCGTAATTTTCGCGAAGAAGGTTGCTCCAGTTTCCGAAGGATTCACAATATTACTAATCGTCGAGTTTCTGCAGCACCGTTGATAAACAATCAAATGCCCCGTTGCGGAAGGTGCCAGTTGCACAGTTGTTCGGTAGCGCGCCCAATCTACGCACACATCATCTGGCACATTGATACAGGGGTCGCTCAAGTCATTCGGCAGCGTGTCAATCGACATTGGTGTTAAGTTTATGGTTTGCGCTAAGCCATTTTCATTAAAAATACCAATGTGGGCAGGACTGTCAAAATCCGCTTCGCCATAAAAACAATCGCGAAAAACGTCGAGCGTAATTTCAAATTCGCCATTGCCCAAACAACGATACGTCAATTCTCCACCAATAATGTGCGACGCTTGAACGCCCAATGGCAGCAAAGCCAAAAGCCCAAAGAACAGCGCAAATACTAGGCTTTTTTTCTTGAAAATTGTAGTTATATAATTCATAGATCTAAATTGGTATTGGGTACTGGGTACTGACTATTGGGTGCTTAATACCCAATAGTCAGTACCCAGTACCTAAAATTTTAGTTAGTTTGTTCGATACGGACGCCGACGATTTCTACTTTTCTTTCAAAAGAAGCAGAAATGCTATAAATTGAGCCACGGGCATCTTCCATTTTGTCAGAAATAAACTGCGGGGCGGTACTTTCGCCAAAGCCAATTTCAGTAATCGACAATTGTCCAGAGTCCAAATGTTTTTTCAAGGCACCATTGTCAAAGGTCAAAATATGGTTGTTCAAACAATCTGCCCGACGTTTTGATAGATAATCGTTGTAATCTGAATCTGCCCGCGGACTGGTAAATCCTTTTAGTTCTAAAATTACTTTAAAATCATTTTCTAAGACGTCTTTCAATCCGCTACAGAAAATTTTTAAGCTCTCGTAACCGTTGTTCACTTCTCTTTCAAAAAATGCATCAATCCGCTTAACCGCTAAGAAACTATCGCGCCCTTCCAAGACGTTCGTATATTCACTTGTAAACACATCTTTCTTCGCCATGTAAGCTTGGAAAGTATCGTCATATGTTAATTCTGTTGTCTCCTGCCGCGTATTTGGATTGGGTTGGTCATTGTCAAAGAAAATCATCAGTGGGGGAAATTCTTCGATTTCTTTTGGTCGCAAAAATAGGTCTTCATTGACCACCAAATTTTTCCCATCAATTGGTAAATCAATGTCGAAGGTATCAGAAATAAAAGCAACTCGCGTTCCAATCACTCGGTATTTATTTCCTCGGCGCAGTCTGAAATTTACTTCATTACCCTCTTCATTTTTTTCAAAACCAATTTCCTCACCGTTTTGCACCAAGCGAATTTCCACCCGGGGCAATGGTCGTTTCGTCTTTTTATTAAAAGTGAAAATATTCAAATCAACTGACACTGGAACGAGGTATAAATTGCGTTCCAAAAACCGATTTTTTGTCAATAATGGGTCGGTCAAATCAATGGTATCTTGTAGCGGTGCAAATTCTTCTTTATTGGCTTTCAAAACATATTTCTTGCTTTTTTTTAAAGTAAATGGAAAAGCGTTATTCACCAAATTCATTTTAGAATCCAGTTTTTTCAAGAAACCATCTTCCTCAAGTTCATATAAATCGATGGTCACGCCATTTAAGGCTGTTTCATCTTTTATATTAAAAGTAAAGGCGGTCAAGTCAATCGCCGCATCCGAAAATTCGTATAAATCACTACAACAGGCTTCATATTCAGGCTCTAAAACCAATGAACCTAAGCGATTGGAAGCGAAGTATCCGCCTGTTCCACCTTCATTTAAATAATAATGGGTGTCATTGTAACTCGTGTTGATTGGCGCGGGTAAATGTGTCGGTTCAGCGTAATTCTTATCCTCTTTTTTGGAAGAATAAAAGTCATAACCACCTAACGTTCGTCGCCCATCTGTACTGAAATAAAGTGTTTTTGTTGGATTGTGAAAAAACGGAGTTACGTCATTTCCTTCCGTATTAATGGCTAAATTAGCGGGCTGTTTTACATTTCCATCTTCGTCAATCAAACTAAACCAAATGTCCAATCCACCCTTACTATCTATTTTTCTATCCGATACAAAAAACAATAATTCGTTGCCTGTTGCCTCGTCATATCCGATACTTGGTTGCGTATTGGTGAAGCCTTCGCGGTTGATGAAATTCGGCAAGCGCACTGCTTCGCCAAAACTTGTTCCTATGACATTTCGGTAGTAAATTTCACAGTCGGTATCGACTGGTCCAACGTAGCCACATATCGTATAATACACTCGTGTGCCTTCACGATTGAAGGAAGCGTATGCTGTTTGTTTGTCTTTGTCATTAAAATCCACCATGGTTGGAGTACCGCCATTTTCTACTTTGAAAACTTTGGAAAAGCGGCGGGTTGGGAATACTTTTTTCTCTTCTTTTTCATAATTTAAAGAAGAAAAGTAAGTCGTTTCGCCTACTGGAAATGCACCAAATTCAGCTTGCGGTGAGTTAACGCCGCCTTTCATTCGTTCGACAAATAAATCAGGATTGGGCACGTCTGCAATTGACGCAGCCCAAGTGCAATCCTCTGCTTGTTGGGTTGCTTCGTCAATAATTTTGTTGTCCACGGTTGGGTTTCCAGCTAAAAATTCTTCAAAGTATTCCTTCGCATCCGCAAAATGTCCCGTTTGCTTTTTCATCTTCGCTAAGTAGAATTTCGCGATAGGAAATTGATTCGTCGAATCCCGTTCCAGTACTTTCGTATAAGCCGTATCGGCAAACGAATAAGCGTCAAAAAAGCGAGCAGCTTGGGCATATTTGTATAAAATATCGACTGGTTCTTCTGCTACTTCCAATACATACTCATAATATTTCATCGCCGAGTAATAATCCTTTTCTTCAAAAGAAATATCTGCTTGTTCCAGTACTTTTTTCGCAGGTGGTGTAGCGCCGTTGAACATGGCTTCAACTTGCGAAAATGCCAGTTGAGGGAGTAAAAAACAAGCGAATAACAAACCGGTAAGCTGCCATTTTTGCTTTATTTTTTGAAAATTTTGATTCATAATAACCTGTTTTTATGCAGTCAAAAGGTTCGGGTTCAAATTCTGGTGATTTTCAAAATCACCAGGATTTTTACCAGTACTTTTTTTTAAAAAAAATCGATAAGGGGTGAACTGAAATCACGAGGATTCGTGTGTGTATCCTAGATTAGATTATTTTTTGCTAAAATAATTAAGTCCTGATTGTTAATCATTCTTAATTCTTAATTCTTAATTCTTCATTTTTAATTAGAGAAGTGGACATAGTTTACGATACTTCAAAGGACGAACCTTATGAATTGTGTAACGCACCGTCAATTCTGGTCCACCGTTTCGATTGGTTGCTTCTTGAAATTTCGATACGTTGACATCATAAGTAAAGCCGACGATCATATAATGATAGTGGAACTCTGCACCAACCACAAAGGCGTCACCAGTTTTATTGAACCGAAAAGCACCGCCTAATTGTAGCGCAACTTCCTGCGTTTTCCGGGTATTTAAATAGTAGCGAAACGCACCACCACCAAGTAGTTCCGTGTAAGTATCTTGCAATTGCGCATTGGCATTGAAAACCAAATCTGCTTTATCTGAAATTTGGACTGTCGGCAAAATGTAAAGACTAATTCGCATCGGTAGTTTCGCCTCGTCGCCATCATAAAAATTTTGGCGAGGACTCGCTAAGTGAAAAAAGGCAGCACCGACGTCCATTGTGGAACGGCTTTTCATTTTTTTACCATGCCAGTTGATGCCTGCACCGAAATCAGGAAAAATTCTACTGCTGTTATCGAAATTTTCTTTTGAATTCAAATTTGGATTGTGCGAATCGCCCGAATATTGATTGTTCCAAGTCAAATTATCGACATTAAATTTTCGTTGGGCAATCGCGACATTTAGACCGAAAGACACAAAATTCTCTCTATCCAAGGCGCGCGTATAAGAACCGTTGGCAGCAAGAGAGGTCATACCTAAATCAGAATCTCCTGCTTCATCCCGAAAAATTTGACCGCCGACACTGAAAAAACCTTTCGTATTTTTTGGATTAAAAATTTTGCCATCCGCTGCCAAATGAACCGTTCGATAGGAGGTCGAGGCTTCATCCCACTGACTACGCACCACGCCATACACGCGAATGTCTCCACGAAAAATGCCCGTCAATGCAGGATTGGTTGTCATTGGAGAATTATAATATTGGGAGAAGTGGATGTCTTGTGCCTGAACGGCGGTTGGCGACATCATGCACGAAACCAGCACAAACGCTGATAGCCTGAGAAGGTTATTCAGTTTCAAAATATGTTCATTTAGGATATGTTGTATAATCGGTTTTCGGAATATGCGCCCCAGTAAATCAGGACTTAACATATTTCGATAACGTAAATATAGGGGATTTTTTGTTAAGATAAAAGTTGCGCTTGTAAAAAATGTCATAGGCTATATATTTTGGTATTATAAGAAGTCGCCAAACAAAGGATACTTTGTTTAAAAATCAATTGGGATATAATCAACGGTGCGCTATATTTTATAGCAATGTATAAACTTTTTGAGATGGAGGTAATTAACTTAAGATTCAAGCATTTCTCGGATTGAAAATTCCAATTACTTGCATCTAGTTAGCCTCTTTTTTAAGGACTCGTTAACTATTACATCTGTCGTGGTGGTGGGTGAATAAACCAAGTTAAAACTGCTATAGCAATATAAATCAATAATTGGGTAGGCTTCGTAGTGTGCTGTTATTCCTAATGTAACCGGTCTCCATTGATTTAACAAGGTAAAAACAGTTTCGCTTTTTAGCAAAAAAACGGGGTTTAGAAAGTTTTGGTCTTTATTTAAGGTTTTCCCGATTTAGGGATACGAAATAAATTAGGTGTATATTATTATCCGTTTTTGTTTTGAAAGTGCTATTTATGTTGATATAATGAGCATTTTCAAAGTGAAAAATGAGGGCAAAATATCTTCCGCCTGCCCGTATGGGTCAAGAATCTACAGTTATTTTTTTCGCGTTCCTTAGCATTTAAGACATGAATTTTTAAATAACTTTAAAGACTCCTGCAAAGGTACGCATTTTTATATTTTAATTAGAAACTCTATTTAAATGATTTATTTAGTAAGGACTAACTTTTTAATAGCAAAAATATCGCTATTTTGAATTTTTATAAAATAAGTTCCATTAATGATAGAACGTATATTAATTACCTTTGTTCGTAACCCATTTTGGGTATTTTTAATATATTCTTTTTTTATAATTTTACCATTAATGTTAAAAATTTGTACCGTAACGTCCTCTAAATCAGCATTTATGGTCAAAATAAATTCGCCGTTTGTCGGATTCGGCGCAATCGTCCATTCTGAATCAGGGAAGACTTCAAAGGTCGCAACCTCACAACTATCGACCATTATTTCCAAATTGTTAGACATCACAGGGTTAGGCATCGCGCATTCTTCGGAAGAGATTAACCTACAATTAACTGTTTCGCCATCTTCAAGGTCATTCGTAGTGTAAGTTGGCGTGTCCATTCCGACGAGAATTCCATTCCGTTGCCACTGATAAATAGGGGCTGTTCCGCCGTTGGTCGCATCCGCTTCAAAAGTTACTTCCATGCCCACACATAAGGTAGTATCGACGGGTGCATCTATCACCAAAGTAGGCATAATGCTCGGCAATATATTGATTGTCATCGGTTGGGATAAAACGGTCGAAGTGGTGACACAATCTTTGGAAGAGGTCATTTGAACTTGCACAACGTCGTTATCGTTCAAATTATTAACGACAAATTGAACAGAATTGATGTTTTGCGCAATCGAATTAATATACCAAACGTATTCAGGGTTCATGCCTTCATTGGTTGGAATTGCATTGAAAATTGCTGTTTCACTTTCACAAATATCTGTACTTTCTGTCGTCAATTCCACCGCTGCTTCAAAAGCTGTTCCGACAGAAAAAATGAGGGTATTAGACATTGCCACAAGATTAGTCACGCAGTCTGCCGAAGAGGTAAATATTAAAGTAATCACATCGCCATCCTGCAATGCATCAATCGAAAAGGACTCGATGCTGCCGCCAAAGTCATCGCCGTTAAGTTGCCATTGGTACGTTGGTGTCAGTCCTGCATTGTTTGCTTGGGCTGAAAGGGAGACCTCTTCGCCAGCACAGATTTCAATCGCTGAGGCGAAAATTTCAATCGTTACACTTTGCGTTTGATTGACGGTCAGAATAGCATCTTGAGAAACTACTTCTTCATTCAAATTATTAGTTACTCGACAATGGTAGTTACCTGCATTATTTGTCGTGACGGTACCAATTGAATACGTATTACTCGTCGCATCAGGAATATTGATATTATTCTTTTGCCATTGATACGAAAGCGATTGCGAGGAAGTTGCCGTTACCGAAAAGCTCACGAATTCGCCTGTACAAGTCGTTTGACTTTGTGGATTCAGGGTAATAATGGGGGCAGTTTCTGCGTTGCTACCAAATTCGTATGCACCCATATCGACGATGCCTTCCATTCGAGGTAAGCCATCCAAATCAACACCAATGCTTACTGCTGCTGCATTATTTCCAGAATTAATCGCTGGAGAATTCATTAGCAATCGAAAATTATTTATTGAGGTATCTGCAAAAAGTGGGTCTTGATTGTACAACATACCTGCGCCACACATTAAATTGGCGTCATTACCACTGTTCAATTCATCACAATCTGCTACGTCGACAATGCAGTGACTGATGGTTGGGCTACTCCAAATATTTCTTAATACTTTTCCCAAATCAGCGTCATTTGCCCAAAAGACACAATTGGTAATTACTGCATTTGCAGTACCATTCGCGTCATTTGCATTATTGTAAATTGCGCCTGAAAGTGGAGCGGCATTTCCAAAAAAAGTACAGTTGGTAATGGTCGGACTAGCATTACCGTTTTGTGACCCTAAGTTATAAATACCTGCTGCGGAGATGTAGGCAGCATTTCGATAAACGAGGCAATTAGAAATAATTGGGCTGGAATTGCCTTGGGCAGTACCGAGATTGTACATGATTCCCGCAATTTCGTTTGCCAAATTTTCTGAAAAAATACAATTAAAGAAACTTGGACTTGATGTGCCACCACTGCCATTATTAAATAGTACGCCTGCTGCTGCCGATGACTCATTTTGACTAAATGTACAATTTTGATAAACTGGACTGGACAAACCGTTACCGGTTCCGTTATTATAAATTGCGCCGCCGTTGCCGTTGGTACAAGAATTATTGATGAAAGCACAATTCGTATAAACACCATTGGACGCTCCCATAAATGAACCATCGTTATAAATCGCACCGCCACCTTGCGCTTGATTCCCATCAAATTGACTGTCATTAAAAACCGGATTGCATGTTCCGGTCTTACCAAAATTATAAATCGCGCCGCCTGAAGTCGAAGCCGTATTATTCAAAAATTGGCAATTATTAAAGATTGGATTTGAAATGCCGCCTTCTGCACCTTCATTTGAAACTGCGCCACCGGAAGCCAAGGGTGCATGGTTGTTTGAAAAAGTACAACTCGTGAAAGTTGGAGAAGAATCACCGGCAAAGATTGCATTATTGTAGACTGCGCCACCGCCGAGTTCGCCCGTACAATTTTCAAAACTACAATTCTCAAAAAGTGGGTTACAAGAGCCACCAAATGCTCCGTCGTTGTAAATCGCAGCTCCAAAACCGGTGGCGTAATGATTTCTAAAAGTACAATTTCGAGCAACGGGGTGGGCAAAATAATTGCTCAACGAACCATTATTGTGCCATGCCGCGCCACTATTAGAAGGGTCGCCTGCTGCTGCATTGGAAAAATCCGCCGTTCCATCTTCAATGATGAAGCCGTCAACGATTGTCTCTTCCGTTACATTTTGCGTTCGAATAATGGAATAAGTATTACTCCAAGGCGTATTGTCTTGGTCAATATTTCCACTTAGAATTGTTGGATTTGCAATAATATCGCGTTGTGAAAGATTGGATTCATTCCCTATGAAGCCACCGTATAATTTAACATTATCCGTAAGCACAAAGGAAATCTGTCGGTCTTCAAACACGCAAGGCGAGCAAATAATTGGATGATAAATACCTTTAGTTACCCAAATTTGAGTGCCAGAAGTAGCGTTGTCGATAGCGAATTTGAGATTGCCAGTGGCGTTATTCCAGGAAGTTCCGTTGCCTGTCGCGCCTTGCTGAACGTAGATAGTTTGGGTGTTTCCAATGGTTACATTTCCCAAAATAATCCCTAAAATCAGCAACCATTTTTTACAAGGGTAATTTTGCATATTTTTTTGTGTGAATATTGAACTGGTCAGATTTTTATAAAAGGACCAAAACTTTTCAGATACACCATATAAATATGGTTTACTACATTAAGCATCTACTACGCATTACTTATATGGTGTAACCAATCGAATTTCAATTTCAAAGGGTAACAAACAAGTCTAATGATGATAATCAGGTTTAAAATAAGCGGGAAAAATCCTAGCGCATTATGGTACATCTTATTTAATTCTTTTTACTTAGGCTAGATTTTTTAGCAAAACAATTGACTATTTTGACTAAAAAGAATGCAAAAATACCAAAAGGCAGGTACTTTCCTGTAGTTAATTCTTAACCCTTTTATAGTGTGTTTGACAGATTATTTGTACTTATATAGGAGCAGCTCTAATATGGGAGATAGTTGTAAATAATGAGACAAAACTAAAAGTAAAATATATGATTTTTTTTCAAAAAAGAACTAAGCTACTGAAAAAGAAGTGTTTTTTTTACTAAAAATGCGCATTTTACCGGATACTATTTTTATTCATTTACTTTTTCAAATTATATTTATCGAATTATTACTACGCGTTACTTAACACCCTAATCCAAAATGAGGCAGCTCTAGTTTATGCGATTATTTTTTTAAATAAAAAAAAGACCTAATCTTCAATATTGAAAATCAGGTCTTTTTTTGCATAACTCGTAATAGGAAACTCGCCTATCCAATTTTGGCAATCACCGTCTTATTCCCTTTTACTTTTTGACCGATAGTAACTTGCACATCAGCGTTTAAAGGTAAAAATAAATCGACTCGTGAGCCAAACTTGATAAAACCCATTTCTTTTCCTTGCTCGACTTCATCGCCTTCATCCAAGTAAGAAACAATTCGCTTAGCCATATAACCAGCGATTTGTCGGAATAGAATTTCGACTTCACCGGTATCAATAACGACAGTCGTTCGTTCGTTTTCGGTAGATGATTTTGGATTCCAAGCCATTAGATATTTACCTGGATGGTACTTAAAATAACTGACCATTCCACCGATTGGATTCCGGTTGACGTGGACATTGGTTGCCGACATAAAAATAGAAACCTGCAAACGTTTATCTCCAAAATATTCTGGTTCATCTACTTCTTCGATGGCGACAATTTTGCCATCTGCTGGGGCAATGATAGAATTGTCATCATTTGGCATTGCCAATTCCCGTACTGGATTGCGGAAAAATTGCAAAACCAGTAAAAATAAAACTACAGAAATAACGCTGCTAAAAGGAAGGGCAGATGCCCAAAAATAATCAATAGCAATATTGACAATCAGCAATAAAACCGCCAAAGCGATTAAAATACTGTGTCCCTCTTTATGAATGTATCTTTTCATTATTTAAGGCGCTTTAGCTTTTTTTGTTTAAAATTTTAGTTTCGTTGTTAGCCGGTTAGTATTTATTAATCATAAAAAATGTTCTTTTACATTTCTTTACATTACTAATAAACAAAGGGGTTTCATTAAAGTTTTCTCTCACAAAACGCATTCTAAAAGTGGAAAATACCTGCAAATATACACAAAAAATCATTTTTGCAAGATTTAGTTTTTAAGATTAGGGTTTTGTTAACCTCTTTTATGGTTTCATTGCTATATGGTTTCATTGTTGAGACCTATCTACTTGGATTATAGATTAGAGGTCATTAGATTTTTAGTTTTTCATTGGTATATTTTATTAGTTGGTTAGTTGATTTTGTTAGTTTTTCTAACTCTTGCCGAATATGAACAGATTGCTTTTCTGTCAATAATTTTCTAACATGGGCTTTTCTCGTCTAATCTTTCGTTTATTTCATCGAACCAAAACTGTATCGATAAAAATGAATTTTCTCTTTTTTATGATACCGTCCAAATCCTTCTGCAATATTCGCAGAAATAGAATCTACCGTTTTTGTATATTGCTTACCAGTTGACTATTTTGCAAAATTGTCCCATTTTCATCACAACTTTCCGGATATAATTACTCAAATTAATTTTTAAATTAAATTATGTTAAATAACATAAGTAAAAACGATTCAATAACTTGGGCCATTATGCTTGTCCTTTTCCCTTCTAAAAAACACAAAAAATAGTTCCGTAACGAAGGCTATGCAACGATT
>JBLHWU010000152.1:0-16044 GCA_047629355.1 Saprospiraceae bacterium
TTCGACGAGAAGATGGCTCAACACCTGCACAAAGACTTTTTGATAGGAATTTTCCCAATTTATTTGAGCATATTTTGGAAAATGTGACAGGGTTTGTCGAACCAAGAAAGAAGCGGCTTAACTCATTGATAGTCAATACTGTCCAAGCTTAGAAACATACCCGAATAAAGTTAGGTCGCTAAATTTTGATTCAGGAAGATTTTCGGTAACGTAGAGGCTTGTTGATTGGCAACAATAACAAGTTAGAGTAAGAAATAAATAGAGAGGTAATTTCATTTTTTTTGTTTTAAAAATCAAGAATGAAAAACAACGCCCCCGCCATTTTTCATTCTCAATTCTTCATTTTTAATTTAATCATCCCACAATCCTATCCTTCCCCACAAACGGCTGCTTCATCACCCTCTTCCCCGTCGCCCGATAAAGCGCATTCGCCACCGCTCCACCCGCAGGCGGCAAAGTCGGTTCCCCCAATCCACTCGGCGACTCATCGGTATTCACAAAATGTGCTTCCACTTGCGGCGCTTCATTCATCCGAATCATCCGATATTGGTGAAAATTAGCCTGTTCTGGCGCACCATCTTTAAACGTCAGCGCAGAATACATCGAGTGACCAATGCCATCAATTACACCGCCTTGAATTTGATTCATCGCACCCATTGGATTCACAACTCGACCGCAATCAATGCCACAAATCACCTTCGTAATTTTCGGCTTACCGTTTTCCATTTCCACCTCAGCGACTTCCGCCACATAGCTATTGTGCGAATAAAATGCTGAAAAACCTTGATGAACGCCTTCTTTTGCCTTGCCCCAATTGGATTTATCTCTCGCCAATTCGACCGCCGCTTTGTAACGTTTTGGGTCACCAGCAATCTCACCGACCGGATTGTTAATCGCTTTGTCCAACAATTCAATCCGCAAATCCACCGGGTCTTTACCCATCACTTCCGCCAATTCATCAATAAACGCAGACTCCGTATAACCCACATAATTACTCACCGGCGCACGCCATGCCGCCGTCGTGATATTCGACTCCACTTCATGGCTTTCCACCAAGAAATTAGGAATCGAACCTGCTGGAAAACTATTGGCAATCACCGCCCGTCCCGTCATACCTGCACCGCGAATGTGCATTGCCGTAATGTTGTTATTTTCATCCAACGCCGCCCGATAAACCGACTTGTAAGCAGGACGATACATCCCTTTCGTCATGTCATCTTCCCGCGAATAAATCATCTTAATCGGCGCACCCGTCAACTTAGAAACCATACAAGCCTCCAACGCATAATCACCATACAGTCGTCGTCCAAAACCACCGCCCATTCGCGTCATCATGATGGACACTTTTTCTTCTGGAACTTCCAGTTTCTTCGCAATTCTACTCGCCGTCCATTCTGGTGTTTGAATCGGTCCTTCTGTTACGACACCTTCATCGGTTACATGTGCGAAATAGTTCATTGGCGACAAAGTATTGTGTGCCAAATATGGAGCAGAATACGTCTTTTCGACAATTTTTGCCGCTTTCGCAAACGCTGCCATTGCATCACCATCGTTACGTACCGGTTCTTTGGTTGGCTTAGATAAAGCTGCTAATAATGCCGCTTCGTGGTCGCTACTATTTTCCAATTTACCTGCTGCTTCATACTCGACTTTGACCGCTTTTTTAGCTTTCATCACTTCCCAAGTCGAGTCGCCTACCACTGCTACTATATCATCAAATTGAACAATATGCTTAATGCCAGCCATACCTTTTGCCGCCGCATCATCCACGGATTTGACCTTCATGCCAAACGCAGGCGGATGAATTGCCATCGCAATCAACATCCCTTCTTTCTTCAAATCCATCCCAAAAATCGGCTCGCCTTTTACTATTTTTAAATTGTCAACATTCTTGATATTTTGACCAATGATTTTAAAATCTTTCGGGTCTTTTAATTCCACTTTCTCTGGCACTTCCATTCCTGCAACAGCATTCACAACACCTTCATAACCAATAGACTGCTTGCTTGCTTTGTGATGAATCATGCCATTTTCAGTCGTACATTCGGACGCATCCACTTTCCATTGAGCAGCCGCTGCATCGACGAGCATTCTTCGTGCAGTCGCCCCTGCCATTCGCAGACTTTCCCAGCCTTTCCGAATGGATTGACTACCTCCTGCGACTTGCCGCGTATATTTCGTTTTATCATAAGGCGCTTGCTCGACAATGACCTTTTTCCAATCCACATCCAACTCCTCTGCCACAATCATGGGCATCGACGTTTTTACACCTTGACCAATTTCTGGATTGGGTGCCATGATGGTCACATGCCCTGTATCTGCTATTCTTAAAAATGCGTTCACATTAAACCATTCGGAAGGGATTGCCTCAATTTCTGCCGCTGTCTCGGCATTGCTACAACTGGCAAAAAAGTTAAAACTAAACAGTACGCCACCACCCGCAGCGGCTGACGTTTTGATGAAGGAACGACGGTTAAATTTTATTTTAGTTTGCATTGATTTCGTTATTAATTATTCGTTGATTGGTTATTTGTTCGCTTTTGCGGAGACCCCAATCTAAATTTAATAATTCAAGCTTTTCTTAGCTCAATTTGGCAGCCGTATGAATCGCTTTTTTGATGCGATTATACGAACCACAGCGGCAAATGTTGCCTGCCATTGCTTTGTCAATATCAGCATCACTTGGACTCGAATTCTCTTTCAATAAAGCCGTTGCCGACATAATCTGTCCTGCTTGACAATAGCCGCATTGAGAGACGTCTTCGTCACACCACGCTTGTTGTACAGGATTGAGTTTATCGTCTTTCGCCAAACCTTCGATAGTGGTGATTTTCTTACCTTCAACTGCTGCGATAGGTAGCGAACAAGACCGTACTGCTTTGTCATTTAAATGCACAGTACATGCGCCGCATTGGGCGATACCGCAGCCGTATTTTGTGCCGACCATATCCAAGTGGTCGCGGAGTACCCATAATAACGGGGTGTCTTCAGCGACATCGACTGATTGTTGTTGACCGTTGAGGTCGAGGGTGTATTTTGCCATTGTTGGTGAGTTTTTTTTTAGTGAAAAGTATATTGCAATAATACGATTTTTTGAGGAAAGGTTATAGGAGTATTGATTTTTTTGTCCTTTAGTATTCATTCATTGAATTTCCCTACTTTTGCGGCTTCCTTTTAATTTAGACAAAATTAGATAGGATGGTTATACGAATCTGGACAGATTCAAATTAGATCTAATGCTTTTTTTGAAAAAAAAACGCACCTGACCTACGAAAAAAAATCCGTTCAAACCTGTACAATCTGCTTAATCCGTATAACCATCCTATCTAATTCGCACTTTAAAATAAACGTAATGTCCACTAAAAAAACAATGCTCATCATCCTCGACGGCTGGGGAAAAGGTACAAAACCAGAAGCTGATGCCATCCAACAAGCCAATACCCCTTTTGTGGATAGTCTCTACAAAAAATATCCAAATTCAGAATTGGTCACTTTCGGCGAAGAAGTTGGACTCCCTGAAGGTCAAATGGGCAACTCTGAAGTTGGTCATTTAAACATCGGCGCAGGTCGGGTTGTCTATCAAGAATTGGCGCGAATCAACAAAGCGGTCCGCGAACGAACGTTGAATGAAAATCCAACCTTATTAGCGGCTCTAAAGTATGCGAAAGATAATAATAAAGCGGTGCATTTGATGGGCTTATTGTCTGACGGTGGAGTGCATTCGCATATCAATCATTTAAAAGCCTTGTGTGACATTACGGAAGAGAATGGTTTGAAAAAAGTGTTCATTCATGCATTTATGGATGGGCGCGATACGGACCCAAAAGGCGGCGTAAATTACCTAAAGGAAGTCGTAGAACATATTGACAATCAGAAGGTTGAATTGGCGACGGTGATTGGGCGATACTACGCGATGGATAGAGATAAACGTTGGGAACGCATCAAATTAGCGTATGATTTATTGATTAAAAATGAGGGCGATAAATGCAGTGACATTTTAGATTTAGTGCCAAAACGATACGCAGCGGGGGAGACGGATGAATTTTTACAACCCATCGTAATGGTGGATAAAAACGATGCACCAATTGCTAAAATTGAGGAAGGCGATGTCGTTCTTTTCTTTAATTTTAGAACGGATAGACCGCGCCAAATCACAGCTGTTTTGACGCAGGAAGATATGCCTGATTTTGGTATGAAAACGTTGCCACTACATTTTGTGACGATGACGAGTTACAATGCTGCATTCAAAGGCTTGCATGTTGTTTATGAAAAAGATGACATTGCCAATACGCTTGGCGAAGTCCTGGCAAACGCTGGAAAAACACAAGTTCGCATTGCAGAGACCGAAAAGTATCCGCACGTAACTTTCTTTTTAAACGGCGGTCGGGAAGCAGTTTTTACGGGAGAAAAACGGTTTGTAATTCCTTCACCGAAGGTTGCGACTTACGATTTGCAGCCAGAAATGAGTGCTTATGAAGTTACCGATACGATTGTGAAAGAATTGCAAGAACATCAACCTGACTTTGTTTGTTTGAATTATGCGAACGCGGATATGGTCGGTCATACGGGTGATTTTCAGGCAGTGATGAAAGCTGTGGAGACCGTAGATATTTGCTTGAAAAAATTATTGGAGACAGCGTTGAGTCTTGGTTATGAGTCGATTGTAATTGCGGACCACGGTAATTCTGATTTTATGATAAACGCCGACGGCACGCCGAATACTGCGCATACGACGAATATGGTTCCTTGCATTTTTGTGAGTGACAAGCGTGCAGATGCGACAATTAAAAATGGAAAACTGGGCGATTTAGCACCGACGTTTTTGTATTTAATGGGCGTGGAGAAACCTGCAGATATGACTGGGGATGTGTTGATTGGGTAGTTCTCTTTGAAAAGCTGAATTAAGTACCTGGACATAAATAACGCGTAGTAAAAGTTATCTAATAAAATTGAGAACCGAGAAAATCGCAAGATTTTCGAGCTTCAACACAAATAGTGCGCATTGCCTGCGGCAATGGGGGTTGAGTATTGAGGGACAAAACCGGTTTTTACAAACCGCTTTTGTCCCTCAAACTCCCTTCGAAAAAAAATATTACTAATTTATTTCCTACTCCCCTAATTTGAAAATTCTAAAACTATGAATATTCTAAAACTAAGCTATTGCTTATTTGCATTAATGCTCATTTTTCAAAGTTGCCAACTGACGACTTCTAAGCCTCTCAAAGAAATGGAAAAGCCGTTTTTTGATTTAAAATCTTATTTTGAACAAGAAAAAACACGCTTGGCTGCCCTTTCTAATTTTACGAAGACAACCATGGTCGATGGCAAAGAAGAAACAAAAAAAATTGAAAAGCTAAACTTCGACAATGAATTGCGGATTTTTACGGAAGCAGATATTAACAAGCCTGCATGGTTTGATAAATATGCGATTGATAGCGTTTTACAAGCTGGAAATTTGACAAAAATAAGCTACACTGCTACGGATAAAAAACGAGACATTCAGAATATTGTCATTGATTTTTCTAAGCAAAAAGTAATTAAAATTAATATTAAAAAATCAGCAGAAACAGCGTTGGCAGATACGCAATTTCAATTGATTTATGAACCAAAAATTGGTTATTCTATTGAAAACACGCAGCAGTTGACAGTAGGAGAAGATAAGAAGTTTTTGGTGACGGTGCAGTTTTAATTACCAATTCTTATGCTGCCGCCGATACCAATTCCGAAATTGAAATATTGTTGTTTTAAGTGTCCAATATTTCGACTGGTAAAGTTCATTTTGAATTGAGGAATAAGAAAAAACTGAACCGTTTCTGATTTAAAAAAGGAATAGCAAGTTTCAAAGAAAATGAAAAGACGATTGTTGCCAAAAAGTCCGTTGTCTGGATCAACCCAAGAAATCGAAGCTGTGAGGTTTCCTTTTTTATCACTTCGCAAAGTTGTGTGAGAAAAATTTGAAAGCCCAAGACCTGAAGAAAAAAATAAGCGGTCGTTTGAGTAAGGATTCCAAGTCATTCCAAGTGCATATTCTTTAGCGAGATAGATGGTATGAAAAATTTCTGGAGATTCAGATGTAAGGGGATTTGTAAATTTTCTAACTGTAGTCGTAGTTAAATTTCTATTCGCCTGATTAAAATAAACTTTCGCTGCCCATTTTTTCGTAAGGTAATAAGACAAATGAAGTGTCCAAGAATAACTCCAACCTGAATTTCTATCAATAACGGTAAAAATAGCTGATTCACCAATGGCATTATTCCATTCAGAATTGTACTGCAACCCTATTTCCCAATGAGGGGAAAACTCTTGACTGCTTACTTGCGACCATGAAGGAGTTGAAAACAAAAGAAACAGGAAATAAAGATTTTTCATTGGCCAATTTTCATCAAAAGTGCATTCAAAACTATTGTCAAATTTAACATTTATTTTAAAAAGAAGGACATAAAACATTCATCATGACTAAAAGAACCCAACTATCCCCCAATGGACCAACCTTCTCCCGCCTAATCTTCGGCACGATGCGACTCGGCGTTTGGGGCGCAAATATGAACAGCGCCGAATACGAAGAAATTGTGTGTAAAAGCATGGATTTAGGGGTGACGACTTTCGACCATGCTGATATTTATGGGCATTATACGACAGAAGGGGAGTTTGGAAAAATTTTAAAACAACAGCCCAACTTGCGCCAGAAGATGGAGTTAATTTCCAAATGCGGCATCAATTTGACAACGCCCAATCGACCTAATTTTAAAATAAAAAGCTACGATACCAGCAAAGCTCATATTCTGAAATCTGCGGAAAATTCCTTGAAAGAACTAAAGACAGATTACCTTGATTTGTTGCTGATTCATCGCCCAAGTCCATTAATGCAGCCCGATCAAATTGCGGAAGCATTCACACAATTAAAGGCTGCGGGAAAAGTACGCTATTTTGGTGTTTCTAACTTTACGCCGAGCCAGTTTTCGATGCTCAATAGTCGCTTTGAATTGGTGACCAATCAGATTGAAGTGTCCATTAATTACCTTGCCCCATTGACGAATGGAACGCTTGACCAATGCATTGAAAATCGTATTAAACCAATGGCTTGGAGTCCATTAGGTGGCGGAAAAGTGTTTACAGATTTGGAAGATACGCAGGTGCAACGGATTCGGAAAACAGGCACGGAATTGATGGAAAAACATGGTGCAACAGGGCTTGACCAGATATTATTGGCTTGGTTGCTGAAACATCCTGCTGGCATTTTACCCGTTTTAGGCACAACAAAAATTGCTCGATTAGAGGCAGCTGTTGATGCGCTGAAAATTGAATTAACGGACGAGGAATGGTTTGAATTATTGGAGGCGAGTGTTGGAAGTGAAGTGGCTTGATTGTTTGTCATTCCGACCGAAGCGGAGGAGTCTGACGGGACTGTTCCTCCAGATTCCTCCGCTTCGGTCAGAATGACAAAAGCATCAATTCCTTTCTTCCCAAATCACTGATAAATTCACAATCGTCTCCACTGCTTTGTGCATATCCTGCACCGACACCCATTCTTGCTTGGAATGAAATGCATGTTCGCCCGCAAAAATATTCGGACACGGCAGACCCATAAAGGATAAGCGCGAGCCATCCGTACCGCCACGAATGCTATTTGGTTTCGGTGTGACACCTGTTCTTTTGATAGCTTCCAAAGCATTGGCGACCACTTGTGGGTGTTTATCCAATACTTTTTTCATATTTCGATACTGCTCCGTTACGATGAATTCTGCCGTGGAATTTGGATAATCCATCATCACTTCCTTCATGATACTTTTCAAAAAAGCCTCATGGTCTCCCAATTTTTTATCAGCAAAATCTCGGATAATGAAAACTAATTTCGCTGACTCTACTGTACCGTCACTGCTAATGGTATGAATAAATCCTTCTTTGCCTTCCGTGGTTTCTGGCGACAAACGATCTTTAGGTAGCTTCGCTAAAATCTCCCCTGCTGCCCGTACTGCACTTTCCAATTTACCTTTCGCAAAACCTGGATGTGCACTCACCCCATTTATATTAATCGTAACGGCATCCGCTGAAAAAGTTTCATCTTCCAAAGAACCCAATTGCTCGCCATCTATGGTGTAACCAAAATCTGCACCTAGCTTTTTCATATCCACATGATCAACGCCGTGACCAATTTCTTCATCAGGCGTGAAGAGAATACGAACTTTTCCGTGCTTGATTTCAGGGTGATTGATGAGGTGATGAGCTGCGTCCATGATTTCAGATAGTCCCGCTTTATTGTCTGCACCAAGCAAAGTCGTCCCGCTGGCAGTGATAATATCGTTGCCAATTTGGTCTGCCAAATGTGGATGGTCAGCGATGGTCAAAATCTGCGTTGAGTCGTCGGGCAAGACAATATCCGAGCCGTCATAATTTTCATGAATGATGGGTTTCACATTCGTACCGCTGCTATCGGGCGAAGTGTCCATGTGCGAACAAAAACAGATAACAGGGACATTTTTTTTATCGGTATTCGCAGGAATCGTCGCATAAACGTAGCCCCATTCATCTAAATGCGCATCTTCAATGCCCATTTCCAAAAGTTCTTTGACCAATACTTTACCCAAGTCTTTTTGCTTCATAGTAGAAGGGAAAGTCGTGGGATTGGGATTGGATTGCGTGTCAATTTTGACATATTTTATAAAACGGTCAACGCAGGTATGGTTTATTTTTATCATTATAATTTAGTTGTTGCGTAAGGGCGTACTCTTGTGGTCGCCCAATGTGTGTGTGTATTCCAACAAACATTGGGCGACCACAAGGGTGCGCCCTTACATTAATTGCAAAAAAAGCAATATTAAATGAAAATTGGCAGAACTCGAATTGGAAAGCTCTAAAAAAAGCATTTCTTTTGCGCTTCTTAACAAAATTTTAATCCATCCGTAAAGCATCGTTCCCATTTATTTAATCGTTTGTCTATTGTGGGAGTATAGTATAAAGTCTTTTTTTTTTATAAAAAAAAATGATTTTACTGAACAAATCAACCATGTGACCCTTATATAATTAAGGAGTCTTATAAATTGTAGATTATAAAAAATAACCCAATCGGAAGATTATTCGAATGGGTTTTATTTTGAATAAATATTTAATTAATCTATTAAAACAGCGTTCGGTTTGTGGAATTTTTCAACTAACCAACTCTTGGAATTACTTTAAATAAAGTGTGTTTTAATGAAATAGTACAGGTGATTTTTGCATTAAACATTAATCCCTTACCATTAATTATTAAGACACTTTTTTCTTAACCTAAAATGTTTTATAACATGAAGAATTTTTTGTCGCTTTTTGCAACAGCTTTTTTATTATCAGGTGTCCTATTCATGTCTTCTTGTGCAGAAGATGATACAACTACTCCAGGTGGTGGTGGTAGTGATACGACTCCAACCGTTGCTATTTCTAACGTTTCAGCTACAACTGTTGACGGTGGTTCTACGATTAGCTTCACAGTGACTGCTGCTAAAGGAACGAATGACTTGAACAGCTTTACTGTTACAGAAGATGGTGCAGTTATGGGTACTGACAGATATTCAATCACTGAATATACAGACAATAGCATTACGTTGAGTAATCCTCAGCCGTTGAGTGGAAATGATATAAGCAACTTTGTTTATAATGTAAATATTACTGTTCCTGAGGAAAATGCTGATCCAACATTGGCTGCAGATTATGTTTATGAAGTAACCGTTGCGGATAGTAAAACCGGTACAGATTCTGACTTTGTTACAGTTACGGTAAATGCAACTGCTATTCCAGCAACTCCATTGACGAACACATTGTTCGGTATCTTATTGAATCAAGCTGGTCCTATGGGAACTGGTGGATTGGTTTTAGGGTCAGGTGAAGGTGTTGCTTCTGCAGATGGAGATATTCGTGATATGGGTATCGACACTGATTTGCCAAATGCAACCAACTGGAGACAGCGAATCGGACCATCAAATGGTTCTATAATGAAATTTGTAAATACAGCTTCTTTGCCAGAAGGTTTCTCTTTTGCTAATACAGATAATGTAGAAGTAATCATTGAAGCTTTTGATACAGGTAGCGAATTGACTGGTGAAGTAAATGGCTTACCAGCTACAGATATTGTTGAAGTAGATGATATGTTTGTAGTCCTTCAAAATGGTGTTTATTACCTATTGAGCATTGCTTCTATCGACCCAACGTCAACTGACAACAATGACAGTTACACGATTGACATTAAGCACTAAGCACGATGCTTGGTCTTTGATTCAACAATAGACTTAGAAAAAAGGTGGTTTCCTGTTCGCAGGATGCCACCTTTTTTTTGTCAAAAATGACGATGCGAAATGTGCTTAATCTTTGTAGGAAAAAGAGCGGTTCTCCATAAAGATATCGAAAAGTAAAGGCGCGTTGGTAATATAATATTGATAACAATACTTCAAAATATATAGTGCACCTCGCCTTCGGCGAGGCGGGTTATTTAGAGATAAAAACGGTTTTACAAAACCGTTTTACCCCTAAAACTCCCTTTGTTTAAAATAGAAACAATCATTATAAGAGCTTCGCCAAATGATAAATTATACCCCCAATAAAAAACGGGATAACAAGAATCTAAATTCCTGTTATCCCATTTTTTGTTTAACAAATAGCATTTAAAAAAAATGCCAAAAAGCTATCTCCTTAATACTATTGCAAAAAATTAAGGTCTTTGGTCAATGACCCATTGGCTAAAGAATCACGCGAAGAGTCCGTCAATCCTCTTGTATCCAAAATCATATTGCGAGAAGCAAATATTCCGCGACCTTCACTTAGATTGGTGTACAATGGAATATCTTGTGCACTCGTAATTCCTGTATTGGCATTCAAAATATTAAACGTCTCTTGGATTTCTTGACTACCACCAGTCACTTGAATGTCAACGCGCTTAAAAATACGCTGATAATTTTCTTTAAAAGGCACATTGGCAGCAACGAAACCAAAAAATTGAGCAGAACGAATTCCTGCATCTGAGGTAATCGTATTCCCTCCATCATTTTCAATCTCTCCACCTATGGGTAAAACAATTGTAAAAGACGTCCGGTCACTAGGGTCAGTCACTGGGTATTCTTCGTAAGTGAACCGCAATTTAAGGTCATAAACAGGCGCAAATTCACTGGCTTTCCATCGAATTGAGGTCGGTGGATTGTTTTTAAAATCAAGGTTTTTTTTGTCACCTGTAAAAGTGAATCCTGGTGTTCGCACCTCTGCGTCCCCAACAACCGTCGTTGTAGCAGTTACAACAGGTAAGTTATCACCACGATTAATCATTAATTGCAATTCATCCCCTGCCTCAAAATTCGCTTCTGCCCGAGAAATTTTATACAAGATATTCGGCGTATTCGCAAAATCTCCTGATTCTTTAAAAATACCTTCATCTTCGCCGTTGACCTGAGTCAAATTCAAAGTCTGGTTGCCATTCACTTGAATACTTACTGAAATATTATTGTAATATATAGAATCAGCAATCTGTGCCACTTCTACCGCACTTATTTCTGGGTCTAAAAATGCTTTTTCTACTCGGACATAATGGTTTTCATCATTGATGTCGATAAAAGCATAAACAATTGGAATGTTTTGCCAATCTGCATTTAAGTCTAAATCATTAGAACAAGATTGCCAAAAAATAACGCCGAGAACGAGGCTTGCGAGGATTGAAATTCTGATTTTCATTATATTTTATAAATTTTCAAACTGTTGAAAATGGTAAACAACTCATTTCCAATTAGTTAAAGGATTCATTGCTTTTTAATTTGCAAATATATTGATTTTAACGCTCTAATCGCGAAAAGGCTCAATCGACAATGACTTTTCCCTGACGAAAAAGGGCTTTAATCTAAAAAAAATTACTTTTGCTGTCTCTTTCCGAAGCGGTGGGTTCTGCCCACCACTTCGGTTTCACTTGGAAATTTAAATCATGGTGATTTTTAAAACCACCATGATTTGGGCATAATACTTAAACAAAAAATATGTTTACACACAAATTTCAAAAACGCGTCCGTTACGGCGAAGTCGACCAAATGGGTTACTTGTATTATGGGAATTACGCCAGTTATTATGAAATCGGTCGAGTGGAGATGCTGCGTTCCATTGGTTTATCTTACAAAAAAATGGAGGAAGAATACCAGATTATGATGCCGGTAATGTCGCTAAATACCCGTTTTGTTCGGCCTGCACATTACGATGAATTGTTGACGATTGCAACGACTTTGCGAAAGCTACCAGGAAAGTCTATTACCTTCCATGTTGAGATTTTTAATGAAAAGAATAAGTTGGTGAATGGTGGAAGTGTGAAGCTCTGCTTTGTGGATAAAAAGACGGGGAAGACGATTGGTGCGCCTACTTTTTTATTAGATAAGTTAGACCATTCTTTTTGAAAGAAGGCTTGAATTTGAGTGTAGAATAAAAGTTATCTTCAGAGTGTGGTACACGGTGGGTTCTGCCCACCGCGTACCTTATATTTTAAGAAAAACCGAAGAGGTGGGCTGAACCCACCGCTTCGGTAGAACTTTAAAAAATAAGTTATACTAAGTAGCGATAAAAAATAACTCCGCCAACTACCAAGTATTTCTTTTGTCCTTATTTTTTACTTTTGAAACAGTCATTATGCAGAGATAATTCCTATTTAAAAAGTAAACATCTTTTATCATTTCGACCGAAGTGGAGAAAAAGACCAAAATAAACGAGGATAGTTGAGGAACTTATTCTTTTACCGTTACTTAATTACGCCCCTACATACAAAACTTCCTTCACCGCCTTCATAATCTTACTCGGATTCGGCATATACGCTTCCACAAATGTCGGTGCATACGGCAACGAAGTATCCGCAGAATTCACGCGCGTAACTGGTGCATCAAGGTAGTCAAATGCGTACTTTTGAATTTCATAAGCCACCTCTGCGCTAACGCCTGCAAATGGCCAACTTTCATCCACCACCACCAAACGGTTCGTCTTTTTAACCGAATCAACAATAGTTTGGAAATCCAATGGACGAATCGTGCGCAAGTCAATGACCTCGGCAGAAATGCCTTCTTTCGCCAATTCATCGGCAGCTTTAAAGCATTCTATCATCATTTTATTATACGAAACGATGGTCACATCCGTACCTTCTCGTTTTACTTTTGCTTTACCGATTGGAATCAAATATTCCTCGGCTGGCACTTCGCCTTTGTGTCCATACATCATCTCCGATTCCATGAAACAAATCGGGTCATTGTCCCGAATCGCCGCCTTCATCAATCCTTTTGAATCGTAAGGGTCGCAAGTAGAAATTACTTTCAAACCGGGACAGTTTGCCAACCAAGCCTCAAACGTCTGCGAGTGCTGTTGCGCCAATTGACCCGCCGCTCCTGAAGGACCTCGAAAAACAATCGGACAAGAAAACTGACCTGCTGATTGTGACAAGGTTTTTGCTGCATTATTTACGATTTGGTCAAATGCCAAAACGGCAAAATTCCAAGTCATAAATTCTATAATTGGACGCAATCCATTCATCGCTGCACCAACGCCGATACCTGCAAAGCCCAACTCTGCAATCGGTGTATCAATCACACGGTCTGGACCAAATTCGTCCAACATACCCTTACTTACTTTATAAGCGCCATTGTATTGCGCGACCTCTTCGCCCATCAAAAATACGCTTTCATCGCGGCGCATTTCTTCGCTCATTGCTTCCCGAAGGGCATCTCGTAGTTGAATTTCTCTTGCCATATCTATAAGGTCTATTTTATTTTTAACCACTAGAATAACTCGGATTTTAAATCCGAGAAGCTTGTCTCTCAGATTTCCAATCCGAACCCAATTAGAGTGGTTAAATTTATTTTAAAATGATTATATTTTTTTAAACGGCTGCAAAAGTAAATAGTTGTGAGGAGTATTCATAATGGAAAGCGTTTTTTTAAGGTTAATTCAACCGCTATTTTTTTGAGTTGCATAATTTCTACGTAACTTTGAGCGGTATAGGGAAGTCAGAAGTCAGACCGTATTCACTGTCAGCTGTCAGAAAGCACTCTATTTTAAAACTGTAAATCATCTGACCTCATAACAGCAAGGCAGTCTGACTTCTGACCTCTGGAATTTATCAAAACGAATTATTTTATCAAAAATATGAACAAATATATTTTACTATTGCTTGCTTTTGCTTTTGCTATGCAAAGTTTTACCGGTCCAAAAAAAGAACTAAAAACACGAGTGGAAGCCCTACTCGAATTGTCGGTTTCTTTGACGGATAATTCCAAGGAAGAAATTGAACGGATTAAACTATTTCTAGAGCCATCCGAAGACCGAAATATGACTGCGATTGCTCTATATCAGACGTGGCATCGAGAACTAAAAACATTTGGAAAACAAGAAAAAAAGATTCAAAAGGTTACTTTTCTAAATAGATCTACGATGGCCTTTGTTGATGTGGCAATTGAACGAAAAGTGCCGCAAAAAGATGCTAAAAAGGAAGGGACTGTAACAAAAGAATATTTTACGATGAAAGCCACTTGGAAGCTCGTTGATGGAAAGTGGATGCAGCGAACTAAAGTATATGCGAAGTAAGTACCTGGACATAAATAATCGAACAATCATCAAAGGAGTAAGATTTTTTCGTTAGTTTTCTCTAAATAATCCCTTTATTGAAGTATTTTTTAGAGGAAAATAACGGAAAAAGATACTTTTTAGATGTTCGATTATTTGTGTTCAGGTACTTACTTCCAAACGTTCTCACTTCAGTAAGAATAGTGCGTGCCACCTATAGCAGCGCAGTTAGAGTTTTGAAGATAAAAATATTTTTTTGTAACTCATTTTTATCCTCAAAATCCTTTATTAAATAGTTGTAAAAACAGACAAAAAAATACATGCAATACTCCAGTCCTCTCCACCTTTTTGCGGATAGACCGCTGACGGATATAAATGCCGCCAATTTAGAAAAATGGCAGTATTTATTGCCACCGGGTAGTGATTTAAATAAGAATTCGAGCGTTCAAGTTGATGGTAAAACGTATAATAAATTAGAATTTCAAAAGGCAATTCAGTTGCTACAAGCTGACCGAAATTTTCACATTATTTTGTTTCAAAATAAGCCTTTATTAGTGTTCTTGGAAAAAGGAGATACAGCGATGTTTAAAGAGCATGGAAAAATTATGGAGTTGGAATACCCTGATTTTAAAGAGAAAATCAAGCCTTATTTAACGCATCGTTTTAGTCAAATTTATTATGAAAGTGCCACCCAACCGGGATTTCAAGGCATTCGATAATTAAAGGATATTCAGGAATCTTATTTCAAAATGCCTACTGATTTTGAACAGCCCGCTTATGGAAAAACGTATGCGTATTTGGACAATCATGTAGCGAAAGGCATCCAGAATTTAAGCGACCCATTTCAGTCTGGCAATAAGCGATTGAAGAAGGAAGTAGTCGATTTTTTCGATTTACATACTTTAAATATTTTTAAAAACTTGCCCGATTATTTTTTGGACATCACAGAGCGATATGCCATTTTAGCGCACAATTATGTCGTGCAAGTATTACGCAAAAATCCAATTCCAGAGCAGACGAGTCGCCCCGTTGCACGCGTGTTATTGAATGCCTGTCGGATAGATTCGGAACTGCGAAATGACCCGCAAGCGCGGCGATTAGTCCCATTATTTGAGCGAGTGATGGAACAGAAAGACGTGCCAACGAAGAAGTTTGTCAGTGGCAAATGGACGGGTTGGATTGGTTTCGTAGGTGTCATTTGTTTCCTATTATTTTTTGGAATATTTGGGGAGTTACCTCAGCGATTTAAGAAGGATAAAAGTAGTTATTAAAAGTCCCTTGACAACTATAATTACCATCGAAATAAGAAGCGAAAGCCCGTTTATCGAGAAGGGGTGAGAAAAGAGAATTTGCAAGGCGCTTGGCGAGCAGATTTATTTACTGACCTTACGCACCCCTTTTGCAAAAAGTTACAAAAAGGCGTAGGAATCTTAGACAGAACAAGTGTTCTGTTAAAAAACGGAACTATCTTGTTTTATTTCTACCTATTCCAAAAGTGGTTGGGTA
>JBLHWU010000153.1:0-15977 GCA_047629355.1 Saprospiraceae bacterium
AGGGGATAAGTCTCCACAGCAGATGAGTTTATACTTAAACGCCAAAAAAATGGCAGCTTAGTTAACTTAACTCGATGTCCGATGTCGTGACGATGACCAAAGTGCTACCAACATAGAAGAGTCCTTGAAAGAATATAAAGAAGGAGACCTTATTGTTTTTGAAAAAGAAGAAGGGCATCATTAGGTTGGATTAGATGATTGGGGAGTAGTTGCGGAAATTTGGCAACATACGGATGTGGATAACCCTTCGGACGAGGAGGATATCATTCGATTGCAAGATGAATTCAATAGGCAATCACCAAAGTGAAAAGAGTCAAATATGTTGGGTTAGAAGAGGTTATTCGAAGAATATTTTGTTTTGATTGTCTAAATGTCTATGTTTGTTACGAGGTAAAAAATCGTCAGATTTAAAATAACAACAACATTAACATAGCTTCAGATGCTTCTCATCTAAGCTAAAAATCAGTCAATATGAAAAATATTTTTACGGGTCTACTTTTTTGTTTGCCACTATTGCTTATCGGGCAAAGTATAGAGTTTAATCCAACTGATGATATTTATCAGGAACATCCAAATGACGAATTTTTGGGAGCAGCAGTCATTGATATTAAAAATATCTCTGGTGCGCCAATAACCCTTAATTATGAGGTGTTATCGAATACTTTTTTGATGGATTGGACGAATACGCTTTGCATAGGTCTTGACCAGTGTTATAATTTTATTCCGGAGTCAGGAACGTTTGGGACATTAGCCAATGAAGCGGAAAGTTATATTAGTTGTAGCACAAGTTTCTGGGAATATGAGGGTGAAGGTACCGTCGTTTTTAGAGTGTTTGATGCCAATGACAATACGATTGCCGATACAATTAGTCTGACTTTCAATGTTTTAGAAGCGGTTACTGGAACAAATAATTTGGTCAATGATTATAATTTTAAACTAAGTCCTAACCCAATTTCGAGTGATTTGAATGTAGTAAATACCCAATTGGAAGACTTCGAAATTAGCATTTACAATTTGGGTGGACAGTTGATTTTGAAAGAATCAGCAATCGGGAAATCGTGGAATGGCAATCTTTCTAATCAACCTGATGGCATTTATCTTTTGACAATTATTAGTGATAAAGGATTGGTTTTTAGAGAAAAAGTGGTAAAAGATTAATGATGATTTTTAAGGACTATTTAGCGGTCAGTTTTTATGAAAAATTGACCGCTAAATGTTTTAAAACAATAACTGGATTTTCTACATTTCGCTCACAAATTTCCTTCAATTTTGCTAACGTTTCTGGACACCTTTTCTGAAAATAATCTCCTATTTAATATTTCTTCCTTTATCTCAACGCCCTTTAAAAACGCAGCCAGGACTAAAGGTGGCAATCCATTATTTAAAGTGCTATTCGTCAATTATCGTAAAATGAACGTGTTCAACAGAGGTGTTAATGTCTATTTTAAAGGTTGAATTTTTCCTTTAGCTAAGTACTTATTTAAGTTAATTCTCATAAATTTTGGAATAAAAATTGCATTAAATTTAATTAATATGTTTTATTAATATACTTGATGGGACCTACCTATATATTCCTGTACATTTTCATTCCTAATGAAAAACAATTTCTTTCACAAAAAAACTATTAATTTGTTATGAGAAAAAATTTAAACACACAGCTATTAGTACTATTTTTAATTTTCAACTGTCATCTTTTTACGTTTGCGAGTGTCACCTATGAAAAGAATCTATCAGGTGATAATATTCAAATTGGCAATTTACTGCGGTGGACGACCTCCGAAGAAGTCAACAATCAATTATTTCTGATTGAACGGTCATTTAATGGAATTGACTTTGAAAAAATTGGAAAAATCAATGGCGTAGGGAATTCCGATGAACTCAACGGATACGAGTTTTTGGATGTGAATATGCATGAAGACAAAGCGTTGTATCGATTAATACAAATGGATTTTGACGGCACTTTTGCTTATTCTGGAATTTTGCAATTGCAGTCCGTTTATCCAAATAATTTCATGGTTAAATACATGCCTAATACTTCAATAACGACTACTTTTGACGTCGTTTTGGAAATGTTTCAAACGGGTGATTTGTCTTATGTTTTAACAAGCATCAAAGGAGATCAAGTGATGGCAGAAGAAATTGGCGTGGCGGTTGGCATGCAAAATATTCAGGTTGATTTAGAATTTCAACCCAAAGGCATCTACCGATTGACGCTTACAATGGGCGAAGAAGTGGAACACTTGGTGATTCAAAAAGTCGATGAAGATGAATTGCACAATAATATGGCATCAATGAAAAACTAACGCGTTACGGGTTGTGAGTTCCCTGTTGTGGGTTGCATATGCGACATGTTCTTATAGTATCTAAGAACACGTCGCATATGCAACCCGCAACTCGGTTACTTTCGTCCAAAATCCGCAGGAATCTCTCCCCAACTCTTCGTTTCCCACTTCATAATTTTATTAGAAAAATGATTGGCTTTTAACCAGTTTTCTGCTCTTTCTATAAGCTGATGCAAATGCTCAGTTTTGGCATTTTTTACCAATTTCGTCTTGCATTGTCGTCGCTGTACCCAACTCATAGCAATTCTTGAATCCGTATAAATCGGAGTCGTTTTTCCTTCCCGCTGAAACATCGCCAAGGCATGTACAATAGCTAAAAATTCACCGATATTATTCGTTCCCAACGGAAATTTTTGATGAAAAAATCGAAATTTCGTCTTCGTATCCACTCCCTGATATTCCATTACTCCTGGATTTCCTGCACAGGCTGCATCCACTGAAATGCTATCCCAAACAATACTCTTTCGACTTTCCGCAGACATCGGACTTGCCGTCTTTTTTTTTCCAGTCTTACCAAAGTTAATATATTTTTGATACCCCGCCCGATACGCTTCTTGCGCTTCGGCTACCGTCTCAAAACTCTTATATTTTGCTCCCGGATATGCCTTCGTTTGCAATAGACAATCCGCCCAAGTATCATAAATTCCCGGATGAGTGCCTTCCCAAACGACGTATAATTTTCTCTTTTTTGCCATTGTTTGCTTATTGTTTTTCGTAATTTTCTTGTACTACAATACTTACAAGTAACACGTACTAATTAATCGTAACTTCTCAGGTGCTTTAATGTACTGATTATCAGTTATTTATAGTTTTTTTTTTAAAAAAAATTATATTTGTCTGGTTTTTTCAAATTTTCGACAAAAAAGCATATTTTTAACATTTACATAACTAAAAATACCTGTTTTTAACTAAAAATAAGGTTTAAACCACCTGAGTAGTTACAATTAATCAGGTAATTTTTAACCATCTTTTTCCACTATTTTCCTTTAAAAAAGACTTGAATAAAAGGATTATTTAAGCCTTTTTTAAAGAAAACTATCGAAAAAATCTTGCCTAAAGATTTTACCTGATTAATCACTACGTGTTACTTAAAAGGTTGCAGAAAAACAAAAAATATAATTTAAATAATTGACTGTCAATGACTTAAAATAGTTTTATTTTAGCTCAAATAGCTAGGTTTAAACTACAAAAAGCGATGTGTCTATGTGAACTATCTGGACTATGTGGTGAAAAATTGGAATTCATTCCAATAAGCCTTAATTCCTTAATTCATCCAAACAATCAATCACATACTCCAAATCATATTCGTGAAACTTCACGCTAATGTCCTCAAATTGAATCCGTACATCTGGATTAATTTCTTTATCCATCCCTTTTTTATCAAAATCAATATGCTCAAATCCACGTACAAAATCCTCCAAACTATAATCAATCACAAACTCCACATGTTCATAGCCTTCCTTATAAAAACGTCCTTTTTTTGGTGCAGGCAATTCAATCAAATAAATGTCGCGCATTTCGTGACGAACCGGCTCTTCGAGCTTGAAAACGGCGATTTGACGACCATTGATGTCACTTTCGTTAATCATTTCACCAATCGTTGAAAGCTCTTTTTTTAAGGTTTCATATCGCTCGTCCGTTTCTACACGATAGCAAATATGGTCCATTTCAAAACCTTGAATGTGAATTGCATTAACGAATAAGTTCAAAAATACTTTATCTAAAAATGGCTTTAAATCTGGTAATATATTTTCAACTGGATGCATATTTTTTTAGTTTAAAATTGTCAAAACTAACGACGGCGGTCTGCCAATAATCGCTTTGGTTTCATTAAATACAATCGGTCGTTCTATCAAAATTGGGTTTGCAACCATCGCCGCTATCCAATCGTTATCCGACAGCGTTTTGCCCCGATATTTTTCTTTAAAAATCTTTTCATTCTTCCGAATCAAATCCAACGGCTGAATGTCCAGTTTTCGAATGATTTCCATCAATTCCTCCTGCGTCGGTGGCGTTTTTAAATAATGAATAACCTCCACTTCCGCACCCTGTTCTTCCAGCAAACCAAGACCTTCCCTAGATTTTGAACACCTCGGATTGTGATATATTTTAATCATAAGTTCTATTTTTATTTCTACCACGCCCAGCACCCAGTACCTAAAACCCAGCACCCAATAATTATCTCTCCACCATTTTCAATTCTTCTAAATAATCATATTGCAAGTCTTCATGCAACTTCGCCAGCGCCATTCTAATCTTTCTAATTTGACTATCATAAATCGTCATAAAGGCACTAATCTGATGAAAAGGCATCTCCTGTTCTTCCATTTGTTTGCACAAATGAATTCGCATTTCTATTTCCGTTTCCTTATTTCCAGAGTACCGAATGCACTTGTCCAAATACCGAATTACCTTTCGCAACCCCTTCTTCCGAACGTACAAATTGGACTTATTTATCGCCTCCATTTGGTCCTCAATTTCCGACTTCAAGCTCTGAATATACCCGTCCTCATTTTCCGCTTCAAACAACAAATAAGTCAGTAATTCTTTATTATCCTTTTTAAATTTTGCCAACCGCAAACACAATTTCAACAATTGGTCAGGGTCAAGGTGAATCATTTCTTTTTTGAGCTGATGTAAGGTCGCTGCTTTCATAGTATCTCGTATTTTTTCAAAGGGATTTTAAGGGGCAAAACGATTTTGCAAAAATCGTTTTGTCCCTTAAATGCCCCTCCCGCGCTGCCGCAGGTAGCGCGTATCCTTTGTATTAAAATTATTCACTAACCAATCGCTCCAGCACGATTTTAATCAATTTCGCCACCGTCTTCTTCGGTTTTTGACTAAATTTATTTGTAATTCGATTCGCCAAAATTGCATTACAAGACAAAGCCCGATGCTCCAGAACCGCTGCCAAGCCATAAATTCCCGCCGTCTCCATTTCAAAATTAGTAAATCGGTCCTTTCCAAATTTCAATTTCGCCGTTGCCTTCGTAAATCGAATATCCAACTGCGAACTCGCCCGCAATTGCCGACCCTGTGGCGCATAAAAACCAGGACAAGTCAACGTTATCCCTTTTTTCATATCATGCCCAATCTGATTCAGCAATTTTTTATCCGCTTTAAAAACATAAGGGGTTACCATCGCATCAATGTGTTTGTCCAACAATTTTTCAAAACCAGACTGAATCGCTTGCGCTTTTTTACCATATTTAAAATTGTAAAAATTCATCAAACCATCCATACCCACGCCAACAGCAGACACCAATAAATCATCAATTTTTACGTCTTTTTGCATACTTCCTGAAGTCCCAATTCTAACAATATCCAACTGCGTCAATTGTTTTTTAACTCGCCGCGTTTTCAAATCTAGATTCACCAAAGCATCCAATTCATTCAACACAATATCAATATTATCTGTACTAATACCTGTCGAAATTACCGTCATCCGCTTGCCTTGCAGCGTCCCGGTGTGGGTAACGAATTCTCTTTTCTGCTTCTTTATTTCAATGGTATCGAAATGTTTGGATACCGAACTAACACGTTCAGGGTCGCCAACAAAAATGACCGTTTGGGCAACATCTTCGGGTAGAATATTCAAATGATAAATACTTCCGTCGGGATTGATAATTAATTCAGAGTCAGGTAGTTGCATTTTAATGGATAATTAAAGATTAAGAATTAAGAATGACAAACTTACGAATTTTTTTGACTATCGAAATTCTTTCTTTTCTTTGCGCGAACATCAAATTTGTCATTTTGACCGAAGTGGAAAAAACTAACACACCAAATTTATTATGAAAAAAATATACTACTTAAAATCTTGCTCCACTTGCCAACGCATTATCAAAGAACTCGGTGGCTTGGAAGACTTTGTCCACCAAAATATCAAAGAAGAAAAAATGACGGAAGAGCAAGTCGAACAAATGAAAGAAATGGCTGGCAGCTACGAATCATTATTCAGCCGCCGCTCAATGAAATACCGCGCGTGGGGCTTGAACGAAAAAGAGTTAGGTGAGGCTGATTATAAAAAATACATCCTCGAAGAATATACTTTTTTAAAACGTCCAGTTTTGATTATTGATGAAGAGATTTTTGTTGGAAATACAAAGAAAGTAGTGGCGGCAGCGAAGGAGAGAATTGGATGATTTTTTTGAAGATTTAAAATCTATAATTTTTTGACAAATCTCGAAAAAAGTATCCGATACCCGTTAGGGCTATCGGATACTTCAACTTGGAACTTTTAAAATATTCGGAGTTTAGGTATCCGATAGCCCTAACGCGTATCGGATACCTTTTAAAAAAGTACCCGCTATTAATCTACAAACCGCCAAGAAATTCCCAATCGCATCCCTCCATTTTGATTAAAACCAAACGGCAACAAATAATCCGATGTCTGCGAATAATAGGTTTGCTGAAAGCTCGACAAAATATTTTCCATTTTAAAAAAGAAGCGAAACCTCGTTAATTTGAAAATAAAAAACGCATCTAATAAAGGGGTGAAAAGGGTCTTATTGCTGTCTTGTAAATGAAATTGTCCCGTCAGCGGCTGGTAGGTGTAAGGACGATAAGCCGTCCACATCCGAGCATCCACACCAACGCGGGCGAGCATGGTCTTTTTGAAAATTCTACCTTCGATGTAGAGGCTATTTTTTAAATATAATTCAGGAATTCGCAGACGGTCAGAAGTCGTTTTTTGATAGACCAATTGATTGTCTAAATGTACGGGTCCAAGCGTAAAATTCTTTTCCAAACCCAGTTGAAAAATGCTAATCAATTCATTCGTCTGCTGTGGTGTGGTCAGGGTATCAAAATACACATAATTGGTCAATAAATGATAACCACCGTTAATGGACAATTGAAATTTAGGTAAAGAATACGTTCCTACTATACTGGTTTCCAGTGTTTTATCAAAACCGTTTTTCCAAGCCTCTCTTTCCGTATTGTAAAAACGGTGCTGTAGAAACGTTGGTTCATAAAGTTGGTTAACCGCATCAATTTGCAGTTCTCCGAGTTTTTCTAAATCAAAAAATAACTGTCCTGCCACTCGATAATCACCCGCATGTTCACCTAAAGCCAAATGTCCGGAAGTACTAATTTTTAAACGGTCACTTGGCGTGAAATCAATCGCGCCCGTCAGGTATAAATTGTGCAAAGCAGAAGTATCAACGCCATCTTGGTCAATAAAGTGCATTTGATGTTTCAACCCAACTTCAATCAAATCCTTCTGGCTGGTAACTCGTGTATTTTGCTTATCTTTTCTAAGTTTGAACGTTTGAATCTTAATCACATTTTCCACCATTTTTCGTTCTAAAAAATAGCGCAAGCCTCGATCATCCACCTGCAAAGCTTCATAATAAATGGAATCTGTCGCAGGATTGTTATCCGAAAATTTATAAACTTCCTTTTGATATTTTATTCGATGATAAACAGTGAAAGCTCGTTTTTTAGTGAAATCAGTCACGAAAACGGGTGGGGGAGGCGGTGTCGTGAAAACGGGTGGACGACTACCTGAACGTTGCCCTTTTCCATCTAACGGCTTATTCTTTGAGTTCTTTTTTACATTAGGTCTGCCCGTCGGTGCTGTCGTTTTATCGGTCGTTCTAGGTGTTTTTTTATTTAAAATTGTATCTGTTTTAGAAACCGCTGTTTTTAAAGCATCAGTCAAAATTAGTATAGAATCTAAACTTATTTTAACAGAATCAATCGTCAATGAATCCTCTTCTAAATTTAAAGTATCAACGGACAAAGCTGCCAAGGAATCATATTTTTGCAACAACAAACTATCCGAAAAAATTGGCGCAGCACTTTTCTTCTTCCTTTTTCTTTGACCATTCAAATAAACGTATTGCGTATAAGCAAACTCTCGATTGAGGTGCTGAGTATTGGCAGAACTGAGGCTGGCATCCAGCAAAAAAGCATCTCTCCAAACAGGAACATCTATACTATTTACAGTTTGGGTTGGCAATTGCTCCCCACCGTTGTCCTGAACTTCCATATTATTGGCGGTAAAAGTAAAGAAACCATCATAGCCACCACCTTGCGTCCGATACCAAAGTCCGAGTGCAAATGACTTATTATCGACGCCTTCATTGTCATAATAACCAGCATCATTGATGCGCCGATGTTCGATAGAAAGATTCAAGCCCTTCGCAAAAGTTCGGCTAAATCGTACTTTAAAATAACCGTTTCCTTGATTCGCCCCTTGTGAAAAATAGCCTTGTGAAAAGGTCTGTCGAATTTTATAAAACTTCACGTCTTCCGTCCGCAATTGATACAAATCGTATTGATGTAACCCAATGTCCACACCTTGCCGATACTGCGGCGTATAAACCAACGGGCGTGCTGCCGAACCCAAATTACCCAAATGTCCCCAATCCCATCGCTGCTGCCGTATCGGGTCATATTGCTGAAAATTGGTCAATAAACTGTCCAAATACGGATAAATAAGATTCGGGTTCTTCGCATAAAAATGATAAATCGCTGAAGTATCTTGCACCAATTTCTGTGTCCCCGATGAACCGCTTCCTCCACTAAATGTACTACCAAGTCCACCACCTCCGCCACCTGGAAACTGGGCATAAATCGTCCCTTGCCCCAAGAGCATCAACGAGAAAATTAGTATATTAAGCAAGTGCTTTTTCATTCTTAATTTTTCATTCTTCATTACTAAAACGGCTGCAAATATGCGGAAATCTTTCGTTTGCCAGTTATTAACTTTTAATTGGTCATTCCCTCTGTCTCTAGTTCTTCAAACCAAGACTTCAAACCACCATCCAAATTATAGACTTTGGTAAAGCCTGAATTTTGCATCAAGGTACACGTTCGCAGACTTCGTCGTCCGGACCGACAATACACCAAATAAGTTGCCTCGTTGTCCAAAGCTTCCAATTGCTCGTAAAACTTATCGCCAAAATAATCCATATTCTTCGCACCTTCAAGGTAACCGGTTCCAAACTCTTTGGGCACACGGCAGTCAATCAGAATAGCATTTGGCTGCTTCTTTTTCATGGCTAAAAACTCAGCAGGTTTTAGATTTTTCAACTTCTTTTTCAGCGTTTCCCAGCGATTAATACGGCAAAGTTCTTCCATTGATTTTTTTGCAAAAATAGTGTAATATATGAATTGGAGAGCGTTGTCAACACTTCTATTAAAATTTGTTGCCTAATTTTCTAAAGGGTGTAAGAAAAACTTTACGCACACGTCAATAGTTTTTTGTGAGATATGTACTTGTTTAGAAATGCTTGCACGCTGTGCCTAGTGAATACGTGTACATGCAGCTTTTCGTACACTCTTTTTAAAGGGTAACAAGTCTAATGAAAATAATATCGAAAAATGTAGAAATGTAGTCGGTTTAAAAAGCCTGAACGAACTCGGTTTGTATAATTTGAGTGTGTTACAAATTAGGGGAATCCTTATATGACAAAGGAGGTCTGGAGGCGGCGCGCAGTTGTACTTGATGAAGCTTAAAATCTTAGGATTTTCTCGCTTCAAAAAACACAGTGCGCGTTGCCTGCGGCAACGCGGGAGGGGTATTAAGGGATAAAACGATTTTTGCAAAATCGTTTTATCCCTTAAAAATCCCTTTGATAAACAAAAGCACCTAAACTGTAAAAGTGCACATTTGTGGCACTACCATATCTTGGACTTCGGACATTTAATGTTGGTTTTCGAGTGGCGCGGGGGAAGATGAAGGCGAAGTATTGTACGAGAGATGGGAGTTAATCTGTTGAAGTTGTTTAAGAACGTCTGCTGAGGCTATAAAAACGTCTTTTTTAATTAATTGAATTTATTTATTTTGTAAATATCATATTTATTGCTAAATTAAGCCATATTTTAAAAATAAAGCAAAATAAAAGAGGGAATTCTAGTTGAAAGGAATAACTAAATCGGGTCAGTATTCCAACCATCCTTATCTGAAAAACCTGTCTTATCCGCTTTTCTGTTTACGTTGAATTTGCTCTTATTTTCTAACCAATTTTATTCGGATTCATTAACCTTACACACCCGTATATCATGAACCGGCTAAGATTTAAAAAGCAATAATTATGGCGTTCGACACCAAAAATATTAGAAATGTTGTCCTGTTAGGACATTCAGGCTCCGGAAAAACGACCCTCGCAGAAGCGATGTTGTTTGAAGCCGGAGCCTTATCCAGACGTGGAACGGTCGAAGATGGCTCTACCGTTTCGGATTATACGAATATCGAAAAAGAACGAGGTAACTCTATTTTCGGTTCGCTCATGAATGCAAAATGGAAAGACTCTAAGATCAACCTTATGGACACGCCTGGTTCGGATGATTTTGTGGGGGAAGTGGCTTCCGCTTTGAAAGTTGCGGATACCGCGGTGATGGTGATTAATGGAAGAAGTGGGGTCGAAGTCGGAACGGAATTGCTATGGGAATACATCGAAAAAATTGGGACGCCTGCCATTTTTGTCATCAATCAAATGGGCCATAAAAAGGCGAATTTTGAAAATGCTTTGGCGCAAGCACAAGCACGGTTTGGGTCAAAATTAGTGCCTGTCCAATATCCGTTGAATGCGGGTCAAGGTTTTAACAAAATCGTTGATGCATTGCGGATGGTCGTTTATAATTTTCCTATTGGCGGCGGAAAACCTACGAAAGAAGATATCCCCGCATCAGAAAAAGAAAGAGCATTAGAGATGCATAATGCTTTGGTGGAAGCGGCGGCAGAAGCAGACGAAGAATTGATGGAACGCTTTTTTGAGGAAGGGACTTTGCGGGAAGAAGATTTGGCGTCTGGCTTGCGGCAAGCGATTGTGAATCGGTCATTTTGCCCCGTTTTTTGCGCTTCTGGTTTGGAGAATATGGGTAGCGGTCGTGTGATGGGTTTTATCAACGATGTGTGTCCTTCGCCTGCTGACCGGCCTGCGGCCGCTACGGCGGATGGTGGAGAATTGGCGTGCAAAACAGAAGGTGATTCAACCGTTTTTATTTACAAAACAGTCTCCGAGCCGCGCGTTGGAAGTGTGTCTTATTTTAAAGTCTATTCGGGAATATTGCGAGGTGGTGATGAATTGATGAACAATGTCAGCCGTACCGCCGAGCGATTTGGGTCTATTTTTACGGCGAATGGTAAAAATAGAGATACAATTGACAATTTGAGAGCTGGAGATTTGGGCGTAACAGTGAAATTAAAAGCTTCTAAAACGAATGAGACACTAGTGACAAAAGGTTCGTTGGTATCCATTAAAAAAATACCATTTCCTGAGCCACGCATTCGGGCAGCCGTTGACCCGCCGAGCAAAAATGACATGGAAAAATTGATGAAAGCCCTTCATCAAATCGAAGGCGAAGACCCGACGCTCATTATCGAACAATCCAAATCTTTAAAGCAAACCATTGTCCACGGACAGGGGCAATTGCATTTGGATTTGATAAAATACCGCATCGAAAAGGTAAATAATTTGGTGATGAATTATATGAAACCAAATATTTCCTACCGGGAAACGATTACTAAAATGGCAGAAGGCAGCTATCGTCACAAAAAGCAATCAGGTGGTTCTGGTCAGTTTGCGGAGGTACATATGCGCATCGAACCATATTATGAGGGCATGCCCGAGCCTACAGGCTTGAACGTTAGAAAAACGGAAGAAGAGGCACTTTCTTGGGGTGGAAAACTGGTCTATTATTGGTGTATTATCGGTGGTTCGATTGACGGTAATTTTTCAAATGCTATTAAGAAAGGGATTTTACAAAAAATGGAAGAAGGTCCACTGACCGGGTCGTATTGTCAAGACATTCGAGTCTGTATTTTTGATGGAAAAATGCACCCTGTTGATTCTAACGATATGGCATTTATGCTAGCAAGTTCCGCTATTTTTAAAGATAATTTTGAACGAGCTGCCCCAAAAATCATGGAACCTATCTATGATGTTGAAATTCTTTGTGATGGTGAGGTAATGGGCGATATTATGGGCGATTTGCAGACGCGGCGAGCCATCATTCAAGGGATGGATTCGGAAGGTCATTATCAAAAAATCATGGCAAAAGTACCGTTGGCAGAAATGTATCAATATTCTTCGAAGTTGCGGTCTTTGTCGCAAGGGAAGGCCAAATTTTCTCGGCGATTTGGGGAGTATAGCTCGGTGGCGAAGGATGTACAGAAGGAGTTGGTGAGGGATTATCAGGGGACGCAGGAAGAATAGTTCTTAATAATTTAAGTACCCCAACATAAATAATCGAACATCTAAGAAGTATCTTTTTTCGTTATTTTCCGCTAAAAAATGCTTCAATAAAGGGATTATTTAAGAATTTTTTAAAGAAAGCTAACAAAAAAATCTTACTCCTTTGATTGTTCGATTAATTGTGTCGGGTTACTTAATTATTAGGGATTAATGTTTAATAGACTTTATGAATGAGTAGCTTTTTTAGAATTGCAAATAATTGATAATCAATAGTTTGCGAATTATCCAGAGTCGCCATTCATAAAGTCTAATGAAATATCTTCAGTGGTGACAATTGCTGAGGGCATTTTTTTATCTATTTTTGTGAAATGAAATTGTTTTCAAAAATAACAGCCGGGATACTATTGCTTGTTGCTATCAATTCTACTTGTCGAATGTTTTCAAAACACACCTTAGCCGAAAAAATCACTACTTGGACAACCCAAAACGAGGATGGCGGTCGCTATTTCCACGGAACTTTTGAAAGTAAAACCAAAGGCGAAGTTCCTTATAATGTGTACCTCCCACCGGGTTGGCACGCCGATGATACGACGACTTATCCGCTGTTGATTTACATCTACGGACAAGGTGGAACAGAGTACATTTTTCCTTATCATGTCGAAGCTGATTTGTTGAATCAATGGATTAATAATGGAGATTTGCCGCCGATGGTTGTATTTTGTCCAAATGGCTCGCCTGACCCTGAAGTCGTGCAATGGTATTCGCCTGAAAATGAGGCGATGCTGACGAAAGAAAAGGGCGAGATTCGAGCATTTTGTCGGCAGCAATTTCGGGCAGGAATGCAGTCTGATTTGATTGGTTTAGAGGGGCAATCGCGAGGTGCGGCGGGTGTTTTATTTTATGCGATGAAGCATTCAAATAAATTTTCTTCCTTTGTTGCCAATGCATATGTGAGTGATTACAATTTGAAAATGTTGAAAGATTTAGCCCAAGAAAACCAATTAAAAGTTCAGCAATCAGCCTTTTATTTAAAAATGGAAATCGGCAGCGAAGATTATTTTATGATAGAACACAAACGCAAAGGTAGCCTGATTTTAGACCAATATTTAACCGACTTAAAAATCCCACATACCCATGAAATTTTAAAAGGACGTGGACATGGCTACGGTCAATTTTGGGATTATTATCGAAAAGATAAAAAAATGCTAAACGGTTTATTTCACCTAAAATACCACGCCAATATCTGGAACAAATAAAAAATCGCGGAGCGATTAAACAGCAATAGCCCCGAATGCAATTCGGGGAAAAAGGAATTGAATTTTCAACAAAATAATCCTATCTTTGACGATTCATTGACTTCATTGTTGAAATAATGGAGTCAATCGAAATAATCCAGTTAATCGAGAAAATCATAGCATGAGTAACTTTGTCGTTTCCGCAAGAAAATACCGTCCAGCGAAATTTGAAGAAGTCGTCGGACAAGAACACGTTGGTCAGACGCTGAAAAATGCGTTAAAAAACGACCATTTGGCACACGCATTTCTGTTTTGTGGGCCGCGTGGCGTGGGGAAGACGACCTGTGCGCGGATACTGGCGAAGATGATTAATTGTCAAAACAAAAGCGACGATTTTGAACCTTGTGGAACGTGCAATAGTTGCGAATCTTTTGAAAAAAGTTCCTCATTCAATATTCTCGAATTGGATGCCGCGTCGAACAATAGTGTCGAGCATATTCGGACATTGACGGAACAAGTTCGGTTTCAGCCGCAGCAAGGACAATACAAGATTTTCATTATTGATGAGGTACATATGTTGTCTTCGCAAGCGTTTAACGCGTTTTTGAAAACTTTGGAAGAACCGCCACCACACGCGATTTTTATCCTCGCAACGACGGAGAAACACAAGATTATTCCAACGATTTTATCGCGTTGTCAGATTTTTGATTTTAAGCGAATTCAGGTGCCAAATATGGTGTCGCATTTGCAAAAAATCTGTAAAGCAGAAGGCATTGAAGCAGAAAAAGATGCGTTGCACATTATCGCACAAAAAGCGGATGGTGCATTGCGGGATGCCTTGTCGATTTTTGATAGAATTGTTAGTTTTTCGGGAGATAAAATCACGTACGAAGATGTGATTACCAATCTGAATATTCTGGATTACGACTATTATTTTAAGTTTACGGAAGCGATGTTGATGCAGGATTTGTCAAAAGTGATGACCATTTTTGACCAGATTTTGCGAAATGGATTTGAAGGTGATATCTTCCTATCAGGACTGGGGGAGCATTTACGAAATTTATTGGTTTGTAAAGACGAAGTAACTCTGCAATTATTGGAAGTGAGCGATGGTTTGAAAGACCGTTATCGACAGCAAGCTAACCTTGCACCTGCGTCTTTCATATTGACTTCTTTGAATTTGACCAATGATTGTGATATCAATTATAAACTGGCTCGAAATAAGCGGTTGCATGTAGAAATGGCATTGATAAAAATGACCTTTATTTCGCAGGCGATTGAAGTGGCGCAGAACCCTCAACCAGTTTTAGAAAAAAAAAATCTTGACCAAAGTAACATAAGTACGCCGAGTGCTGCGCCGCAAAATACCGCGCCAATTGCGCCAACTCCAAGTCCAAAAGTGACTGGAAATGTGGCAACTCCACCCGTTCAGCAAGTGGTTGCGCTTAAAGTTGAAACGCCTGTAAACAATCAAGTCGAAGAGTCTGTGAAACCTGTCTATGCAGCTACACCAACTGTTGAAGAAACGCCTGCCGAGCCTGCGCCTGCTGTTGAGCCAACACCTACTCCAATTAAAAAAATGCCGACTTTAGGAATGCAAAAATTAAGTTCTCTTGATTTATTGGATGCCGAAATCGAAGCGGAAGAAGCGGAAGAAGCAACCATTGAAATTCCAGAATTAACGCTTGAAAATGCTCAAAAAGCATGGAATGGTTACTTGGAGACTGTTAAACAAATGAGTACCAAGAGTATTATGAAACCTGCGGAAGTAATGGTGAAAGATGGAAAAATTATTGTGTCTGTTGGGTCAAAATTAGGGGTTAATACGATTCGGCAAGAGCCTGATTTGATGGATTTTATGCGGAAGCAATTGCGGAATAATGTGATTGAATTATCGGTGGTAATTGATGCGGAAAGATCATTGGCAAATCAAGTTATACGCAAGCCAACAGCACTTTCGGAAAAGGATAAATATGACATGATGAAAGAAATTAATCCCTTAATTGTAGATATGCGCAAGCGGTTTGAATTGAAATTGGAAAGGGAGTAATTTTGTCATTCCGATCGAAGTGGAGGAATCTGGCATAATGGAGTTAGTCAAGATATCGGACACGTAGTTAGATTGAAAATTATTTACTTTACAATCTAAATTACAAAGGATGTCAAAATTACGAAAGCAATACACAAAATCGGAGAAATTAGAAATAGTTTCTTTGAGTTTAGAAGATGACCAAACGGTGAAAGATTTATCG
>JBLHWU010000154.1:0-15825 GCA_047629355.1 Saprospiraceae bacterium
TTTTGTCGCATCATTTTTACTATTTAAATTGGCAAAGGTATAACCTTTTGCACAATTAATGGCTATAACTTATTGATTTTCAATTTGTTATAGCCTTTTTACAGATGCCAAATTAAATAAGTCTATTGTCAAAAAACATTTATTTCGCATTTCTAAATAAAAGCATTGGATATCTACGAAGGTATCCAATGCTTCTAAAATTTTTCTTTTCATCTCAATTTTTCCTACTCCCTAATTACAATTCAACCTACTTTCTCCTACAATTCAACAATTTTTCCTTTCAAAAAATATATTTCATTCGCAAATTTGCAGCAGAAAAAATTTGCTGTCAAAAAAAAAAACGATGAAAAAAATACTAAAAATTCTCCTATTTCTATCAATTTTTTCCCTTAATCTAAAAGCACAAACGCAGGTTGTCAAAGGATTAATCTTAGACAAACAATCGGAAATGCCTCTGATTGGTGCGACTATTTCCCTGCTGAGTGAAGATTTAGAAACCACCGGCACGACTACAGATTTAGATGGTTATTATCGCTTGGAAAACATTCTTGTTGGTCGTCAAACAGTTGGAATTAGCTACATCGGTTATGAACCATTGGTTATCCCCAATGTTGTCGTTTCCGCTGGAAAAGAGGTGATTCTAAATGCGTCAATGGAAGAATCTATTGCCGATTTATCGGAAATTGTCGTCACTGCTGCTGCACAAAAGGATAAAGCACAAAACGAGCTGGCGACGATATCCGCACGTACTTTTAGCGTAGAAGAAGTCAATCGTTATTCAGGCGGACGTGGAGATGTCGCGCGATTGGCAGGTAACTTTGCAGGAGTCGCTACCTCGAATGATAGCCGCAACGATATTGTGATTCGTGGGAACTCTCCGACGGGCGTATTGTGGCGCATCAACGGCGTACCCACTCCAAGTCCTAATCACTTTTCGACCCTTGGCACGACAGGTGGACCAGTGAGTGCGTTGAACACGAATATGATGCAAAATTCGGATTTTCTAACTTCTGCTTTTCCTGCGGAATACGGTAATGCGTTGGCAGGTGTTTTCGACATTGGCTTCCGAAAAGGTAATCGAGATGAGCGTGAATTTATGTTACAAGTGGGGGCATTTACAGGTGTAGAAGCCATGGCTGAAGGACCAATCTCTAAAAAGAATGGGTCGAGTTATCTGGTCGCAGCACGGTATGCAGTAACGGGAATTTTCGGTGTGGCAGGTACGACCAATGCATTGCCTGACTATTCGGATATTGCATTTAATATTGATTTTGGTAAGAGTAAATTTGGGAATTTTACGCTTTTTGGTATTGGTGGACAAAGCGACATTTCTTTTTTACATACCGAAATTGACGAAGATGATTTGTTTGCTGAACCGGATACGGATGGGTTTCCAGAGTCAAAATTTGGGGTCGTTGGTTTGCGTCATAACCTGATTTTAGATGAAATGACTTATTTACGAACGATTTTGTCCGCCTCTAATTCGAGTGGCGATTATTATGAAAATCGCTTTTTTAATTTGGAAACTCCCGAAGAATTCTTCTTAGAGTATGGAACGCAAAATACTTCTGAAAACCGTTATTCGTTGTCTTCTTTCGTCAATAAAAAATTCAATGCAAAATTGAGAGGGCGTGCAGGATTATTATTAGAAAATTATCAAACTAACTTGTATGCGACTCGTCGCGAAGGTAATCCTGATTTGGATGGCGATGGTAAACCTGACCTTTTGTCTGTGTATGATTTTGATGAAGGCATGACTATCTATCAGTTTTATGCCCAAGCGAAGTATCGTGTCAATCCAAGGTTGACGCTGAATATAGGTTTACATAGCCAAACATTGACTTTAAATAATACGTTCGCACTCGAACCACGGGTAGCGTTAAATTATAAAATTGCCCCAAATCATACCTTAAATATCGGTTACGGTTTACATCATCAAAATGCTCCATTGCCTATTTTATTGCTTCAAGAACCTTTATCTGACGGGACTTTTGTAGAATCTAATCGGGATTTAGACTTTACAGAAAGCAATCATTTTGTTCTTGGTTATGATGCTAATTTAGCGAGCAATTGGCGAGCAAAAATAGAAGCCTATTACCAAATCATCAATGATGTGCCTGTTGATAATTTTGCCAGTAGTTTTTCAATTCTTAATTTAGGAGATGATTTTACTTTTCCAACAGATGTCTACGGTTTGCAAAATGATGGAAAGGGGACGAATATCGGTCTGGAATTGACCGTCGAAAATTTTTATAGCAATGGTTATTATGGCTTATTGACGACTTCAATTTTTGATTCAAAATACAAAGGTAGCGACGGGATTGAGCGCAATACGGCATTTAATAATGGTTATGTGTTTAACTTGTTATTTGGTAAAGAATGGAAAATTGGGAAGGATAAACGGAATGTTATTTCGTTCGATACCAAATTCACGACAGCTGGTGGACGCTATACGACCCCCGTTGACCTAGCAGCTTCACAGGCGGCGATGGAAGAAGTTTTATTTGAAGATTTGGCTTACTCGGAACGGAACGATGTATATTTGCGATGGGACGTAAAAATAGGGGTGAAATTCAATTCCAAAAAGCGAAAACTATCACAACAATTATTTTTTGATTTTCAGAATGTAACCAATCGGGAGAATATTTTTACGAAGCGTTACAATCGGATTACCAATGAAGTGAACGAGGTTTATCAAATCGCGTTTTTTCCTGACTTCTTGTATCGTATAGAATTTTAGAAGTGGAAATTTTTAATATTAATCCATGAAAAGCAGTAATTACAAATATCTGGGTTTTAATGATTTTTGGATTACCATCATCGGAATTTTGGTGCTGAGTTTCATTATTCCACCCATTTTTTTTGGAGAAAATTTGTCCAAAGGATTAAAGCCTTTTTTAGGTTCGGTGATGATAACGCTTTATTTTTCGACAATTTATTGGTTAGGTACGCGCTTTATTTTATTAAAAATCCGTCAGAAATATCAGCACTTTGAAGATGCCAGCAAGCGAATTATGTTACAGGTATTATTGGCGATTGGATATGCGTTTTTTGCCAGTAATATTTCTAAAGAATTACTCTGTTTTTTGATCGGAAATGAGGATGAAAGTGTTCCTTTATCTGGAGTTTTTGCTCCTTATATTACTATCCTTTTGATGATTGCTGTGTATGAAAGCATTTATTTCTATTATCAATTGAAGCTATCTATCCAAGAAAAAGAGGAAGTTCGGAGAGCACAATTGCGTTCAGAATTAGAAGGTTTGCGCAACCAAGTCAATCCACATTTTCTATTTAATAGTCTGAATACATTGATGAATATTGTAGCCGAAGACCAAAATTTGGCAATTTCTTTTTTGAAAAGACTCTCGAAAGTTTATCGCTATGTATTGGACAATCGGCGAGAACAATTGATTCCACTTTCGACTGAAATGGAATTTATGGAGTCGTATATTTTTTTACAAAAAGAACGTTTTCAAAGTAATTTAAATATTGAAATGAATGTGCCGTCTGCCTATTTGAATCACCAAATTATTCCATTGGCAATGCAAATTTTATTCGAAAATGCGATTAAACATAACATCGTTTCTTCTAAAAAACCGCTGACGATTCGGGTATTTGTAGTAGATGAAAAGTTGGTGATTGAAAATAATTTACAACGCAAAAATACGGTGATGCCGGGTACGCAAGTCGGCTTGGAAAATGTAAAAACCCGTTATCGAATTTTTACGGAAAGAGAAGTGGAAATATTGGAAACTGAGCTGGCTTTTCGAGTCGCACTGCCATTAATTCCTAAATATCTAAGTAGTTAATTCGACAGGATTACCTTGAATAACTACTTAGTCAAAAAGAATTATAAATGAAGGTTTTACTAATAGAAGACGAATATCACGCTCAGAAGCGCCTAACGAATCTACTCAAAGAATTGCGCCCTAACATTGAGATTCTCGCGATTATAGATAGCGTAGAAGACACTGTACTGTGGCTAAAAAACAACACTGCGCCTGATTTGATGTTCTTAGATATTCAACTTTCAGACGGTTTGAGTTTTGAAATTTTTACGCAAATCGATTTACAAATTCCCGTTATTTTTACTACCGCTTTTGATGAATACGCTATTAAAGCATTTAAAATAAACAGTGTCGATTATTTACTAAAACCTTTGGAAGAAGAGGAATTAGAAGTTGCAATAAATAAGTTTGAAAACCTCTTTCAAAAAAAGATTAGCTATGATGTAGCAACCATTCAAGGTTTAATGCAATCGCTGATAAAACCAAAATTCAAGGAGCGCTTTATGATAAAAATGGGGCAGAGCTTGAGTTATATTCCAATTAAAGACGTTGCCTATTTTTATTCTGAAAATAGCCTTTCTTTTATTAAAATGCGCAATGGAAAACGGCACATTGTTGATTATACGATTGACCAAATTATGGAACTGGTCAATCCAAAAGATTTTTTTCGTATTAATCGAAAAGCGATCATTCGGATTGATGCAATTCTACAAATTTTGCCGTATTTTAATAATCGGCTGGTGCTGAAATTACAGCCTGTGGCGGATTTTGAGGTGATGGTGAGTCGCGAACGGGTAAAGGATTTTCGCAAATGGATAGATGGCTAAATTTTAGCCACCTTCTCCGCCGCCGCTCGCTTCGCCCACTTAGCCCGCCGCTTCTTCATCCAAAGCGCATCTTGCTGCCAATCTCCCGCCATAATCGACCCATACGGCATGATTTCATCCACCACTTCTCCCAAGTTAAATTGCTTCATCTGCGCTTTCACTGTCGCCGCATTTTTATACGCACTCGGCAATTCAGAAATATCGACATGACCAGAGAAAAAACGAACATTCAAACCTTCCGTTTCTTCGGCAAAAATCTCCGCTGTCGTTTTTCCATGCTTATCGCGAAAGTGCTGAGACCGGCTCACATTTCGACCCGCACCGTGTGGCGCAAAACCTAAGTTATTCGCCGTCGGTTCACCGCGTACGACCAAAATTGGTTCACTCATATTCAACGGAATTAACCGCAGTCCATTGGTCGAATCCGGCACAAATGCATTATTCAAAGGCGTCGCCCCTTTCGCATGATAAAACACATCCCCATCTTTGAAAACAAAGTTATGCTCATTCCAAAAACGGTCAATAGGCTTAATTTTTAAGGCATCGCAAGTTGCGTTATGCAAGGTCGTATGGTTCAATTTTGTCCATTCGCGCACGATTTGCAAAGCTTCCCAATACCGTTTTCCTTCCTCGGTATCGTAAGGAATCCAAGCGTTGACTTTCATTGTGGTAGGCGACAACATCTGACGGAATCGCTCCGCAATTTTCATGCCTTTGGTGTACAAATACGCACCCAATCCTCGACTTCCGTGGTGGGTGACCATGATAGTATTTCCTGTGTTTTTAGATTTTCCAATAAAAATAAAATGGTTGCCATCGCCTTGCGTTCCCATATGTTTGGTCGCCAAAACGAGGCTTTTTTCATCTTTTAAAAAGTAATTGGCTTTCATTTTTTCTACCAATTCAGCCGGCAATTCTGAATATTCATCGCGTCCACCACCACCGAAATGCGTGATACCATACGCCGCATCCATCACCTTCTTAGGGTCAGCTTTTCCAAAATTAGTCATCATCACCGAGCAACAAATATCCGCAGAGTGCATCGCTGGATGAATCGCATTTTTCGCCGCCACAATTCCACCGACAGGGATTTGACCTTTCCCACCCGTCGGACAAGCATCTGGCATCACCGCACCACTAATCAAGGTCGGCGTTTTCATCAATTCTTCCATCGTTGCAAAAACTTGGTTAACATTCGTTTGCTCGACCTCATTTTCTGCTTGAATATTTTTATGAAACGGCAACCCTTTTTCAAAAGGAAAAATCACTGGCGGCGGCGCAACTGTTTTTAAATAACCAGTCAAAGCCGTCCCTTCTAATTCGTTTTCATTCGCATAAATAATTGCATCGTTGAACCACTTTCCTGGTTGGTATCCTAATTCGATTAATGTATTTCCTGTAATCTTCATTGTCTTTTTTATTTTAAGAATGTCTGTGCTACGTTTTGCAAAAATTGTCAATTAATCCTTTTTTCTTTTGACATTGCAAAGATGATTACCCACTGCGCAATAGTTTTGCGTATATTTGTGAAAGTTTAAAAAAGATTGATTTTTATCAAATTTCATCATCGAATCAAAGCCATGTGGCGTCCCTCTTGGTAACCCGAAGTCTTAATCTTTCAAAGCCACAGCGCGGCGACACTCTTGAAAGTTTAAGAGTGCCGCCATGCTGTTGCTTTGTTCACGGTTGAAATTGTGGTTACCAAGAGGGACGCTACGCTGTGGCTGATAAACTTGCATTAATCAATATGGCTCTAAATAAAAACGCCCTCATCCGCTACCGAACTATCGACAAATGCCTCCAGAATTATCACCGGAAATGGATGCTTAATGACCTGATTGACGCTTGTTCTGATGCGCTCTACGAATACGAGGGCAAAGATACAAATGTGAGTAAACGCACGGTGCAGTTGGATATTCAGCTGATGCGGAGCGATAAATTGGGCTACAACGCACCGATTGTCGTCTATGACAAACGCTATTATAAATACGATGAACCGAATTATTCCATTACCGATATTCCGATTACGGAAGTGGATATGAATGTGTTGTCGGAAACGGTGGAGATGTTGAAACAGTTCAAAGATTTCTCGTTATTTTCAGAATTGGGTGGTATTATTCAGCGATTGGAAGACCGAGTTTATACAGAAAAGACCAAGCAGCCGTCGATTATTCATTTAGATAAAAACGAAAATTTACAAGGATTGCGTCATTTAGATACCTTGTATCAGGCGATTTTAAAGAAGTTGGTTTTAAAAATAAATTATCACTCGTTTAAAGCCAAAGAGAAAAGTTTGAAAGCTTCGGAGTTGTTATTTCATCCTTATATTTTAAAAGAGTTCAACAATCGGTGGTTTGTCGTTGGTAAAATACACCATAAAAGACAAGTTGTGACCTTGGCTTTGGATAGGATTTTGGAGATAAAATTTGATTTGTCGATTGACTATCGAAAAGATGAATTTGATGCAGACGATTATTATAAAAATACTTACGGTGTAACCGTGATGGGGGAGGAGAATGTGTTGGAAATTGAATTTATCATGAATTGCCACAATGCACCTTATGTGATGACAAAACCGATACATTATTCGCAAAAACTATTGGAAACGCATGAGAATGGTTGCGCAAAATTCAGCATTCAAGTCCATCATAATTTTGAAATAGAACGGCTGTTTTTAGGTTTTGGAGAAGGAGTGACCGTAACGAAACCGGAGCGATTTCGGAAGAGAATTCACTGGAAATTGAAGAAGGCAGCAGCGTTTTATGAAAAGGATGGGGAATAGGTTTAAAAGGGGAGTCATCTTAAATTTGCTATTTAGCGTTTATTATCAAATGATTGATGCATTTCGCGGCGTAAAAATTTAGTTTTTATATGAAATCCAAGCCGCCGTGACAGGATTCAAAAAGGGGGAATAAAAATTTTAAAATTTTTATTCCCCCTTTTTGAATCCCATAGGAACACGGCAGAATTTGAATAAAATCTTGAATTTAGTCGTTCCGCATTTCGATAGTTTAAAATTCGGGAAGAATTATGTTTCGCACTATTGTTCCCCCAACAACGTCTGCATCCCTTCATAATAAATCAAATACCACTCATCCCCCAACTTCGCAAACCGCCGCATCATACCTGCACTCATCTTTTCATGTGTAATGTATTCCATAATTAAATCATCGCCCAACGGTAAAATTCGGCGTTTGAAAGGACTGGTTTCAAAATCAATCGGGCGGTGAAGTGCCCAATTTTCCTGTTGCCAATAAAACTTTCCACTCTCCTCCGAATTCATGCCATGCGTTGGTTTGCCTGCCAATGGAAAACTAATATGCGCCATTTGGAAAGCGGTATCAGAATGAAAATTATTGTAAAATTCATAAAACTCCACTAAGTCCTCCTTGTTCGTTGGGGAAACATTGGTATTCTCCGCATTTTGGCTACTTGAATCGCTATTTTTACAAGCAAACAAAAAACAAGAAATCCCAAATAGAAACAGTAATTTTTTCATCTATTACTCAATTGTGTTGTCGTTAAACATTAAGAAGTTATGCTAAATCAAACGACCGTTTTATTTGTGTATTGTAAAAGCCATTTTCATTTTCCAACAATTCTTGATGCGTCCCTCGTTCGGAAATGATACCGTTTTCTAAAACATAAATTTTATCCACATCTCGAATCGTTGTCAAACGGTGCGCGATGATGATAGAAGTTCGACCTTCCATCAATTTTTCAAGGGCATCTTGCACGATTTGTTCTGAGTCACCATCCAAAGAAGAGGTGGCTTCATCGAGTAGCAAAATCGCGGGGTTTACCAAAATGGCACGGGCAATTGCAATACGTTGACGTTGTCCGCCGGAGAGTTTGATACCGCGTTCGCCGATGGTTGTATCCAAACCTTCCGGAAAAGAATTGATGAACTCCCAAGAGTTAGATTGCTTGGCCGCAGCCATAACTTCGGCGTCCGTAGCCTTAGGTTTTCCGTATAAAATATTGTCGCGAATGGTGCCTGCAAACAAGATAACCTCTTGTGGTACTATGGACATCACAGCGCGGAAATCTCGCAAGTTGAGGTCATAAATATTCAAACCGTCTACTAAGATTTCACCTTTTGAAATATCATAAAAACGCAAGAGTAGCTGAATAATAGTTGATTTTCCAACCCCACTTGGTCCAACGAGTGCAATTTTTTCACCCGCTTTTATATTTATATTAATACCTTCCAAAACAGGAATATCTGGACGAGTTGGGTATTGAAATTCGACGTTTCTAAATTGAACATGACCTTCGATATTCATTGGGGTAACGGTTTTTATCGTCTCAATATCGACCTCTGGTTCCATGCGTAAAATTTCGCGCAAGCGTTCCGATGCACCCAATGCGCCCAGTATTTGCGGATAGAAATTACCCAAGCTGGCAATCGACCCACCAATAATAAAGGTGATGGTCACAAAAGAAACTAAATCGCCGGCACTCATCGCGCCGGACTGTACCAAACTTGCGCCTGAATAGATTATAAAAAACAAAGCCCCAAACAAAATAATGATGATAAAAACGGAAAACAATGCCCGTCCACCTGCATATTTCATGGCGATGTGTACGACATTTCCGATAGACGCGCCGTATTTATTTACCTCTGCAACTTCACTAACGAAGGCTTTCACCACTTGAATAGATTGTAAAGCTTCCCCTAAAATCGCGTTTGATTCTGCTAATTCTTTCTGACGTTCTTTCGACAATTTTCTAATATACCGACCAAAAAATATCGCAAAGATGACGACAACAGGAATCGTACCCAACATGATTAAGGATAGCTTCGGCGTCGTAATTGCGAGCATAGAAATACCGACAATCAGAATAATGATTTGGCGTAAAAATTCCGCTAAAGTGATAGAAAAAGTACTGTATAATTTTTCAACATCACCCGTCAAGCGACTAATCAAATCACCCGTTTTATTTTCTTCAAAAAATGAAATGGGTAGGGAAATTATTTTTTGAAAAACTGCCTTGCGAATGTCTGCCACACCGTATTCACTAACTTTTGCAAACATCAATACCCGCATATAGCCAAACAGTCCCTGCGCGACCAAAATGATAGCCATGACGATTCCGACTTGATTTAAGGTTAAGCCAAATTTGGATTCTCCATCGGCCACGTCAATCATTTCTCCAATTAGTAGAGGTAAACCCATAAACAAAACGCTGGTCAAAAACAGCAAAAACATTCCACCAAATAAATGCCATTTATAAGGTTGAATGAACTCAAACGCACGCAAGGCTTCGCGAAAACTTTCTTGCGATAGCTTCGGTTTCGGTGCTTCTTCTAACTCTTTATTTTTATTCTGCATGTTGTAAAATCAAGTAGGGGCTACCTTTTTGGTCGCCCGATGTCGTAGTTCGTGATTGCTGAATGTTGTTTCTTTGTTATGCGTTAGGTTGATTTTTGTCTTCCAATGTCACATTTTAGATATGCGTCGGGCGACCACAACGGTACGCTCCTACATTACATATCGTTAGATGTTTGAATGAGCATCACGATTATTGGCAAAAGTAGAATTAATTGCCAGTAGCACAACGCCTTTTTTTGTCCTTTGTTGGTAAAAAAGCAAAATATAAAAGTGTAAAAAGTTATAAAATTTTTGTAGTTTCTTGAAATTTCCCCATTTTTAGGTTTTATTTAAAAATTTTTGAAAACAAAACCAATATGAAAAAACTGCATGCTTTATTTATTGCGATTGATAAATACGCAATTCCTGCCCATAATTTAGGTGGTGCGGTCAATGACATGATGGCGGTTCAACAATTTTTGAAACGCTATGCTGCTGCGCAAAATTTAGAATTCGTTCCTAAAACAATTACAGATAAAAATGCGACTCGCGCGAATATTGTCGCTGGTTTTGACCATTTCAAAAAGGCGAAAACAGACGATTGCTGCTTCTTTTACTATTCTGGACATGGTTCTCAGGCGGTTGCGCCCGAAGCATTTTGGACGAATCCAAATGGGATGAATGAGAGTATTGTTTGTCACGATAGCCGAATTCCTGGAGGGCGAGACTTGATAGATAAAGAGTTGGGTTATTTGATTTGGAAAGCGACCCAAAAGAAAAAAGTACATTTCTTGGCGATGATGGATTGTTGTCATTCTGGTTCGGCAACTCGGTCAATGGATGGCTTGCGACCTCGAAAATTATTGCCCAACCACACGCCGCAGACGGTGAGCGATTATTTGGGTTTTAAGGATTATGAAAAGAAGGAAGGTCGGGTGAATCCCCCGCCAAGTAATCACGTTTTATTGGCAGCGGCGCGGGACAATGAATTGGCAAAAGAGAAGGATTTTAATGGCACTTCACGAGGCGTTTTTACCTATTCTTTGTTGGAAATTTTGGAAGATGGTGGGATTCATCAGTCCTATCAAGAGTTGATGCAGCGGACACGGATTAAGATGGAGAATCGGACGGTACAGCAGCACCCGCAGTTGGAAGGAACGTATGATTCGCAGGGGTTTTTGGGGATGAAAGAGGTGAAAGGTGTGCCGTATTTGGTTTATTTTGATGAAAAGAAGAAAACGTGGAAAGCAGATGTTGGTGGGTTACAAGGGTTGAGTTTGGATAATTCAGATACGCCTTTGATGCTGAAATTGGTCGACGGAAAGAAAGTGGAAGTGACGGAAGTTTTGGACAATACGTCGAAGGTTTCTGGAATGGACGGGATGGATAAATCGGTGCAATATCCAGCGACTTTAGCGAAGGAAAGTGAAGCGGGATTATCGTTGTTTTTAGGGAAAGATGTAAAGGCAGCTTTGGCGAAAAAAGTGAAGTCGAGTTTGGCGGATTTTTTAAAAATAAAGTGGGAAAAGTCGGAAGATTCGGCGCTTTATTCCGTTAGGATGTTAGGCGAAAGTCTGATTTTAACAAAGAGTGGCGAAGATGTTCCTGTTTTTAAAAGAGTGCCTAAATCCGATTTGAAAGATTTTTCAAGATGTGTGGATGCGGTTGCTTATTGGGAAAAAATATTGCCGGTTAACAATCCAAAAACAAAGATTGATAGGTCGGAGATTGACATTAAGATTACGGTTTTTGACAGTCCTTTGAAAACCAGTTCAGGAGATAAGAAGAAAGATTTTATAAATCCTACAGAGTCCGTTGGTCTGAAAGTTGAAGAAGTGACAGAGAATGGGGAAACGGAAGAACGAGGACAAGTTTGGCAAGTTGAAGTTACGAATAAGAGTACGAAGAAAGATTATTTTATTAACGGCGTTTATTTAGATGCAGCTTATGGTGTGAATACACCGATGAATTTTAATACGAATATTCGGCTGGAAAAAGGGCAAACGCAAGTTTTGCATTATGAAGATGAAGGACAAGTAATTGATAAAACGGAAGCTTGGTTGGATGACGCGTATTTGACTTGGGGCGTGAATGAAATTACGGATTATTTCCGAATTTTTGTTTCGACCAAGGAGATGGAACGAGTTTATGCTCAACAAAATGCACTGCCGCTGGATGTGAAAGGGCAGAGTGCGGATACCAATCGGGGCGGACGTCGACCGAAGCAATATGCGGGAGAAGATTGGACGGTTTTTGATGTAGAATTTAAGATTACGCGGCCGTTTACGGAAGTAAAATTGGCAGATAGAACAGTATCCTTACAAAATATCAAAATTACCACACCTAAGGGCTTTTCTGGAAAAGCATCGTTAACGAATTTAAAAGAAGTAACGCGAAGTTTAGACTATCCTTTACCACCATTTTTTAGTAGAACAAATCAACATTCAGTAGTACCACTGACGCGCGGAATGCAGCAGTCGGATGGCTTGGAAGTATTAGAAATTTTTGAAACAAAAAATAAAGACCAAGTGACTCCAGAGACACCCGTCACACTGAATTTTGAAGGGATGGAGATGAAGGATGAAGTGATGATTCCGTGGGGTGTGGATGCGGAAACAGGCATGTTTTATCCACTTGGTAGTATGGATGAAGACGGGAATGTAATCATTGAAACCCTACCTGATGAAACACCTACGCAGCGCACTAGAAGTCTTGGTGGGTCGATAAAAATCTTCTTTCAAAAGGTGACGAAGATTTTTTATGAGCATCCTTTATTGCAGCAAGTAGAGGTGACTTCGCGGGATGAAATGACGTATTTGGATAAGGATTTGGCGGCGATTAACAAAATAATTTCAACGGGAGAACCTAAGAAAGTGGCGGTATTTGTCCATGGAATTATTGGCGATACGAAGGAGATGGCAAAAGCAGTAGAGCGTGTGAATTTACCGAATGGCGATAGTTTGAATAGTTATTACGATGTGGTTTTGACGTTTGATTATGAAAACTTAAGTACGGAAATTCAGCAGACAGCGGCGGATTTTAAAGCGGCATTGGAAAAGGCTGGTTTGGGAGAAGGTCATGGACATACACTACACGTTTATGCGCATTCGATGGGTGGATTGGTGAGTCGATGGATGATTGAGAAATTAGAGGGTGATAAAATGGTCAATCATTTGTTTCAATTTGGAACGCCAAACGGTGGTAGCGAGTGGTCGGATATTCAAGAAATGGCGACGATGTTGTTGACGAATGCAGTGAACGGTGCGGCATTTTTACAGCCTTATTTATTACCGTTGACGTTGGCGAGTCGATTTTTGAAAAAAGTGCAATTGACTTTGGGGCAAATGAATCCAAAATCAGACTTTACGAAGGCGTTGAACGATGGGACGACACCGAATATCTCCTATTCAATTATCAACGGGAATACACAATTGATTGAGGCAAAGATGTCAAAGAAGAAGAAAGGCTTGCTGGAAAAAGTGCTAGCTCGATTCAAAAGTCGAGGACATTACACGGCATTGGATTTAGTAGTTTTTAAAAATCCGAACGATATTTGTGTTACGATTTCGAGTCAATCGACGTTGAATGATGGGACGCAATTTATAAAGAAAATTGTTGCCTGCGACCATGTTAGTTACTTTGTAAATCCAGTGAGCTTGGCGGCTTTGGAGGAAGTGGTGGCGGAGCGATTTGACACTGTTTTTTCGTAGCGAGTGTACCGCAAATTTTCAGTTTGCGTTTCTGTTACCGTTACTAAGTTTTTGATAAATCAAAAATGAGGTAATTTCTTGACGCTGATTGAATTGATTATTATGATTTTCACTGATTTTTAAGTGGGTCTAATGGCGAAATTCTAAATAAACTGCATCAGACCTATTTTTTATCAGTTTAATCAGCGGTATCAGCATCAAAAAATCAGCCGTCTAGAAAGTTTTGTAAAGCCTTAATTTTCACTCTTACATTTTGGTTCTTTGACAAATCCCGTGAAATACAAGTTTACTCTTGTTTTAATAAAGGGAGTTTGAGTGATAAAAATGGTTTTGCAAAAAACATTTTTGTCCCTCAAAACCCTACCCGCGCTGCCGCAGGCAGCGCCACTGTGTTTTAAGGAATGCTTTATTTTATGGTTCTTGTCAAAGAACCTTAATTTTTAATTAAAAAAAATGAATATACTCTATTTTGCATTTGCAAACAGTACATTGCCTGGGCAAGAATTACCGACTTTAGTCGAAGAAGAAAAGAATATTCGAGATATTTTACAACAAGGGGTCAGTGATGGAGAATATCAAATGGAACGGGAAAGTTTTGGGAATTTACATCGAATATCTAAGCACCTACAGGAGTTTCGGGATGATTTGGTGTGGTTTCATTATAGTGGTCATGCAGAGAAAAATTCGCTGATTTTGGGAGATGAAGAAGCGCGAGGGGAGGGGATTGTGCATTTGTTGAAGCAATGTCCAAAGCTCAAAGGTGTCGTGTTAAATGGTTGTTCGACCAAGTGGCAGGCGGAACAATTGATTGAGGCGGGTATTCCGTTGGTCATTGGGACGAGTTCGCCAGTAGAGGATAAAAAAGCGACGTATTTTTCGATGGGTTTTTACAATATGTTGAGTAAAAAGGATGCGGTGAATGAAGCGTTTGATATGGCGATTGGAGAAGTGATGGGCATGGGAGAAGTGGAGTTTTTTCGGGGTGGACGACCACCGAAAGAGGAGAAAGCGGAATCTACCAAATGGCTATTGTTGCACCAAGATGAGGATGCGTTGACGTTAAAATTGCCGTTTGGGGGAGAGTTGTTGGAAGAGTTGAAAGACCGACTGACTAAGTTGACAACAACAGATGTGGGCAAAACATTGGATGAAATGTATGCATTAATGGATAAGGAATCTTTGCGTTTCAATACGGTTATTTTGTTGATGGGGCAGTACAATCAGGCGCGACGACGGGAATTGGATGGGATTGCGCGGACGGGCGATACGGATATTGCGTATGCGCGGGTTCGGAATGCGGTGATGAGTACTTTGAAGGATTTGGAAGAGGAGGATTTGAAGTAAAAGAAGTCCTGCTTCTGTTGAAAGTTTTTAATTCAAAATTAAAGAAAGAATTATAAGCAGAATTTAAAAAACAGGAAATGGGAATTTATCAAATGCTATATTTTGGCAAAATAGAAACAGACAATTTAAAAGATTATTACGAAGCAACTATTGAGAAAGATAGTTGGAAAATTACCTTGGATAAAATTAAGGAGTTTATCGAAAATATTTCTTTGATAAATGGATGGAATAAGCGGCTCTATTTTGAAAATCATCAAAATGAAGGATAAAATTTAGAATAGCTTCAATTTTATATAGAAGAATGGGATGGAGTAGGTAAATTGATAGATACTGACGAAAGTAAGGAACGCGAAATAAATAATCCTAGATTTTTGAGCGGATATTTAGTCCATATTTTTCACTTTAAAATGCTTCTTATATCAACATAAATCGCACTTTTAAAGCAAAAACTAGGAACGAAAACGCACTCTCAAAAAAGTAACTTTATTTAATTCGCGTTCCTAATACCGTGTAAAGTAAATTTCATTGCATTTTTACAAGGGGATTTTAATGGGTAAAAATGGTTTATAAAAACCGTTTTTACCCATTAACAAGCACATCCGCATTGCCGCAGGCAATGCGCACTGTATTTTTTGAAGCTCGAAAATCTTACGATTCTCTCGTTTCTTAAACTTTAAACAAACTTACTTTACGCGTTACTAAGTAACGATAAAAAAATAAGTCCGCCATTTAGACAGGGCAAATTTCCCTCATTTTTCACTTGAAATCAGTCAAAGTATCAACAATTATCCTTCTTTCAAGTAAAAACTGAGAAAAATTATCCACTGTCTAACTTATCGGA
>JBLHWU010000155.1:0-15801 GCA_047629355.1 Saprospiraceae bacterium
GGAAGTAGTTTCTCAATTATGTGTAGTATCTACGCAAGATAAGAAAACCTAACTCAGGTGCAAAAACTGATTTTTAAAACCAATTTTCACCAAAAGTGACGAAGAACCTGTAGCGGTGGAATATGCACTTCAAAGACAATTAGGTTATATTTATTAAAATGCTGATAAGCATACGGCTTAATTTTTTGAGACTTTATATCAAAAGCAAATTTTACTTCACGAGCCATTTTTTAAATCATAGTCTGCCGTTTCATGGACTTGAATTCCAATATAATAGATAGTATCTATCTATTCAATCGGCAATCCTAAACTATCTCTTTCGATAAGAATTATATCTGTGCTTTTAGAATAATTTTCTACTCCTTCAGTCGATATTTTAAGATTTTTAATCGTTTTTACTAAATTCTTATTGTCATCATAAATATAGTGGCGAGTCGTTTTATGAATTAGATGTTTATCTTTAGAAATCCTTGTCGACATTATTGAATCGATTTGACTATTTTTCCTGAAATAACGATGGTACCAATCAGTTTTATTTGTACTGAATTTTTTCTTCTTGATTTGCTGTTCTTTATCAAAATACAATTTTATAAATGCTGTGTCAATTTTATTATTACTCATTATGTGCATAAATCCTGTTTCATGTATAGAATCAACAGGAAAGTCCTCTATCAAATGGTAACAAGTATCTTTTAAAAGAGATTGAATATTATGTTGAGCAAAAATTTGAGGGCAAAAACTGAAGAAAAATACGATAGTAAAAAAACTGCTTTCATTAAATGAGTTTTTATTCCTGATAAAAAATATTTCCCAAAATGAACTTCAAAAAACCGATGTCTGATGTCTCTTACAGATATCAAATTCCGCCCGCTTGCGCCATATCTTCCGTCACTAACATTAAAGAACAATCTGCCAGTCAACATCTATAGGTGTGCGACACACATAGTTGCATCAAATTTTTAATTTACGTAACTACTTGCAGAACCATCAAATCACAAAAACCACACCTACTATCAAAATAAATCGTAACTTAGACTTTATGAATGCAGCTTCGCCGAACCCAAAATCACTCTTTTGCACCCTCTTTTCGTTAAAAATACTCGTCAATGCGGGGCATTGCCTGTATTTTTCGCCTCAATAGGACACAAAATAGCCGATTTTGATTTTCGACAATCTGTATTCATAAAGTCTCTTATACCCTAATTCCTACGCTTTGCCCTTAAAGGAATAATTTATTTACAACACTGTACTTACACTCTACAGAACTTTCACTCATTTGAGATAATTGTTTAGTATAAATATGGTTTGCTACCGTTTTAGATTTACCCTATGCATTACCAAGCGTTCGATTATTAAATAAACAAACAACGAAAAATGTTAAACCTAATAGAAGACTCTAGGTCAAACCATGTGGAGGAAATGTCCAAACATTTCAACGCGCTGCTCGATGATAGTAACAATGCCTCAACGATTACCATGGACAATCACAAGGCAAAGGGATTTATCAGTTCCTATAAAATATTCGATGGTTTGTCGGTCTGGGTCTATAATATTACCTTCTTATCGGATTTTAAAGTTGACTTGGGACTCTCGGAAAACTCTCCTTATTATTTCTGCTACAATGTAAAAGGTCATTTTTTTCATCGGTTCGGTGACCAAGAAAAATTCGCCGACATTCTACAGAACCAGAACATGATCGTCATCGGTAGTCCTGAAAATTCTGTGCAAATTATTTTTCCTGCAAATACGGAACTTAAAATAGCGATAATCATAGTAGACATAAAGTTATTGGGCAGTCTGGATATCAGGAACGCAAAAAGAATACATTCAAACGTTGGAAAAATATTCCAAAAAATTCCAAAATTTCGTCCTTATAGATATCATGGAGGGATTGATACCGAAACAGAAAAATACGCTTCGATAGTCTGTGAGAACAAAGATATTGACTTAGTGGAAGGGCTGCTCACAGAGGGTGCAGTGCTCAATATGTTGGCATCACAGATTAAATCGTATAGTAAGGATATTAATGACATCACTCCTCAATCTACCCTAAGCAAGTCCGAATTGTCCAAAATAACTTCTTTGGGTGCTTATGTAATCGACAACTTCGAGACCAATCTGACCATTCTTAAATTAAGTAAGCACTTTGGGATGAGCCCTAAAAAACTTCAGAAAGGCGTAAGATACCTCTATGGAGATTCGGTGGGGCATTATATTTCAAACCTTCGAATGGGGCACGCTAAACATTTGTTGAGTACAACCGATTTGAACGTGTCTGAAGTTTGCTTTCGAGTCGGAATATCCAGCAGAAGTTATTTTTCTAAAGTATTTAAAAACAGGTATGGCAAATTGCCCAGTCAATACATAAACTAGGCATCCTGTAGACGTACCAAGATATTTATTTATTAAATCAGATTTGAAACCACCCAACAATAATTCTTACTTTTTATGAAAAAATACAGCAGCGTAAATTGTCAGAAATTGTGACAAAATGGGTAAATCATAGCGTTTTAAAAAATATCAAGATTTTTAGAGTGCCTCCAAATTACTTGATATTTAGCTTAAATCTCTGATTTTATACCGCTGTAATTTTTTCAATAAGTCAAAATTATTGCTGGGTAATTTCAAGAAATCAGACAACTTTGTTTACCAATATGACCTTTTGAGCTAATTATTTATTCAAAAATGATATTATAGCAGTAAAACGCTCTTTATCTTTGTATATTGAAATAAGTAATAACTAGAAGAAAGCCATATAACTTTCTTCTGGCAAGTCTGTAGTAATCCTAGGCAAAGCGTTGCCGTTATTCACTATTTCCGAAGGTTCTACAATTGTAGAGCCTTTTTAAGTAAGTGACCTCGAATAACCAAGGCTTTTAGATAAGGACTATTTTTTGTTTAAAGAGTTTTGAAATTCCTTCATCAAAAGATTTTTCATTTTTTTAAACGGAAAATTTAAAATCTAAAAGTGTCGATTATTTTAGTCCATTTACTTGATATTCCTCGAATTTAGTTTTTTTATATAAACCTTCTGTCTCTATTTTATTTAGGCATCCTATGCCTAAGTGTAGTTTATTGAAGCTGTCGGATTTTTCCGAAAATCCGACAGCTCTGACTCTTTCACCACATTAACCATTACTCCCTAGCATTAACCATTCATGTTTACTTATCCTGCTTCGCGAATACCTTCTTCAACAAATCACTCGTCCGCGACTTAATATTTGTCCGAATATCCAATTCCTCCTTAGCGACCATAGAAAACAAGCCTTTCAACGCTTCTTGCGTCACATAATCATCCAAACTTGGGTTCAATTTTTCTACAAAAGGCAAGCTATTGTATTTACCAACCGCATCACCCCAATACTTCCGCGCACTGAATTTATCCAACGATTTGATAATCACCGGGTTGAATTCTTTGTAAAGTAGATTGTAAGTAGACTTGTTTAAATAACTCGTCGCGGCATCTTGCGGCCCCATTAAGATATTCATGGCATCGCCAAAAGACATACTTTTGATAGCCGTTACAAAAATCGGTTTTGCTTTTTTCGCGGCATCTTCCGCACCTCGATTGATTTTTTCTAAAATGACCGCTTCGACATTGGAAAAACCTGGGATGATTTTCAATTTATCCGTCACTTTGCGAGCTTCCGCAGGTAATAAGATTTTGTATGGACTTTTAAAATAGCCGTTTTGCTTCGACAATTGTGCTGCGCCCGTGCTGATTCCTTTTTCCAAGGCTTCTTTTAGACCGCCTGAAACTTGACTGTTGGTCAATTCGCCACTACCTAAGGTGTCCATTACTTGCTGCAATGCCGCAGGGTCGCAACTCGAAAAGGAGAAAGAAAATACTATAAATAAGATTGCTAAATTTTTCATGCTGTTGATTTTTGAAACGGTGGACGGCTGACGGTCCGCGCATTACCGATATTTCTAAATAAATTTTATAATGAATTAGTTTTTTATTTTAAGACGCAAAAATCAGTAAAATGGAAGTTATAAAAATGCTAAAGTTTTGAAGAGAAGTCAGAAATCAGACCATTTTATTGTCAGAGGTCATGTTTTCTATTACTTCTCTAAAATTTGGAATACTCCTAGTAGCAGACACGTCGGTTTTAAAATAACTAAATCCCGTTAAAATGACACAAATATCAAGCAAAAGGCGTGTATGCTACCTATTTTAGAAAAAGGGAATAGACACCTCCTTTTTAAAATATTCCAAATTATTTTTCATCAAATCAAGTTAAACCAACTAACGTGTGTCCGCTAACTTAAAATAAAAATAGCCCGTGCCAATCAATGACACGAGCTAAGATTTTATCTTTTAAATGTGAATTTCAAAAACGTGCTGACCGTCTACCGTAAGGCGTCGGCCGTCCACCGTCTCTAAATATCCACATTTGCATACTTCGCATTCGCTTCAATAAATGCTCGCCGTGGTGGTACTTCATCCCCCATCAACATACTGAAAACTCGGTCAGCTTCCATACCGTCATCAATCGCTACTTGTCGCAACATTCGAGAAGAAGGATCCATTGTCGTTTCCCACAATTGGTCCGCATTCATCTCTCCAAGACCTTTATAACGCTGGATTTTTACAGATTTGTCATCTTCGCCTTTAGAATAAGAAGCGACAGCAGCATGTCGTTCTTCATCATTCCAACAGTACTGAAATTGCTTGCCTTTTTTCACCTGATACAAGGGCGGCGCGGCAATATAAATGTGTCCTTTATCAATCAACGGACGCATATAACGGAAGAAGAAAGTCAAAATCAACGTAACAATGTGGCTACCATCAACGTCGGCATCACACATGATGACTACCTTGTGATACCGTAATTTTTCGACATTTAGAACCCGCTCTCCATCCTCATTTTCTTGAATACTCACACCCAAAGCAGTAAACATATTCTTAATCTCCTCGTTCTCGTAGATTTTATGCTCCATTGCTTTTTCGACATTCAAAATCTTACCACGCAAGGGCAAAATTGCTTGAAATTGTCGATCACGACCCTGCTTCGCTGTTCCACCTGCCGAGTCTCCCTCAACCAAGAAAATCTCAGATTCATCCGGCACTCGCGAAGAGCAATCAGATAATTTACCCGGTAAACCGCTACCAGTCAAAACGTTTTTACGCTGAACCATTTCCCTCGCTTTCCGTGCGGCATGCCTTGCCGTCGCTGCGATAATCACTTTATCGACGATTTTTTTCGCCGACCTAGGATTCTCTTCCAACCAATAGTCCAACACCTCACCAACTGCCCGCGAAACGATACCCGTTACTTCACTATTTCCAAGCTCTCCTTTCGTCTGCCCTTTAAATTGTGGTTCAGGTACTTTTACAGAAACAATCGCCGTCAAGCCTTCCCGAAAATCTTCACCAGCAATCGTGAATTTCAGCTTGCTAAACATATTGTTCTTCTCCCCATAATTCTTAAATACTCGATTAACCGCTCGTCGAAAACCGTTGACGTGCGAACCACCTTCTCGGGTATTAATATTATTCACAAAAGAAAATAAGTTTTCAGAATAAGAAGTATTGTATTGCATTGCTACTTCAACTTCCACATTCTCTTCTTTTCCAATAACGTGAATTGGCTCTTCCAAAATCGGCGTGCGTGCTTCATCCAAATATTGGACGAATTCCTTCAAACCACCTTCTGATAAATAATCAATTCTTTTGTAACTTCCGTCTTCTTCCTGCTCGCGTTCGTCGGTCAAACTCAGCTTCAATCCTGTATTCAAAAAGGACAATTCCTTCATCCGCGTAGCCAACGTATCAAATTTATACAAGACCTCCTCAAAAATACTTGGGTCTGGCAAAAACGTGATGTTCGTACCAGTATGGTCCGTATCACCAATCATTTTCACTTCACTCGTCGGAATACCTTTCGAGTACGTTTGCTCAAACATTTTTCCTCCCCGATGAACTTCTGCCCGCAAGTCAATCGACAAAGCATTCACACACGAAACACCCACACCGTGCAAACCACCCGACACTTTATAAGTGTCTTTATCGAACTTACCACCCGCGTGCAAAACGGTCATTACAACCTCCAATGCGGACTTCTGCAACTTCTCGTGCATGCCCGTCGGAATACCCCGACCATCATCACGAACAGTAATCGAGTTATTTGGATGAATCACCATATCAATCTGCCCACAGTGACCTGCCAAATGCTCATCAATCGAATTATCCACAACCTCCCAAACTAGGTGGTGCAAACCCTTAGTATCGGTACTACCAATATACATTCCGGGACGTAAACGGACAGCTTCCAGCCCTTCTAAAGCCGTAATATTCCCCGCGTCGTAGTTCCCTTTATTTACTTGTTTGTCTTTATTTTCACTCATGCCGCGAAGATACGATTTTTAGATGAGAAACAACCAAGCAAAAGCATTGTTAAGTTGTTTTTAACAAGGTATTTTTTTTGCTTAAATATTAGCCTTTTTTGAATTTTCGAAAATAACGTACACAATGCGTAAGAAGTAACTACTTAGGTCTATTTTTGGGGAGTTTGAGTGATGGATTTGGACTTGCTGCCCAAATTCATCCCTTGAAAAAACCGAGTAATTACGGTAAGAACATTTTTCCTGAACACTTTTTTGAGAAGGGTAATAGAATCTAATTGCTAATAAATTTGGTAGGATTTAGCCTGATTTCTTACTGTAAAAAACGAGTAGAGAGAATTTAAATAACGAATAACTTTAGCTGCTTTAAAAATTTAGTAAGCATTTCCCATTCACTCATTCAAATGTGCCATTAACCCTCAAAAAGCACGATTTACTCATTCCCCCTTTTTTAAACAAGCATTGTGTTTGATCTTTATATTTGTAAATGCTTTTCTAACCTTTGTTTAACAATAAAAAACCAATCAATTCTCTCTTTCTTAGACTTAAAAGTCCTTGATGTGCATTCATTCGGGGCTTTTTTCTTTGAAAAGCTCAAGCTGGATAAATAACCAGTAGCCATTAATTTAGCTAAGTACCTGGACATAAATAACTCCGCCATCTATCAAGTATTTCTTGTGCTCTTATTTTCCACTTTTGAAACAGTCATTATGTAGAGATAACTCCTATTTCAAAAGTAAACACCTTTTGTCATTTCGACCGAAGTGGAGAAAAAGAACAAAATAAATGTTGCCAGATGGCGGAGTTATTCTTTCACCGTTACTTACCATGTTTTTTTAAACATACTATGATTAATCCACTGACTCCATTTTTCATTATAGGTATGAATAAGGTTGGTGGAATTTTCATCCTTATCCACTACTTCATTGCCTTGATTGACCCATTCAAAAATACTCCCGAATAAATTATAGACATCTGTATAACCCATCTTCTGCAATTTCTCACCAATTTTTTCACTTCGATAACCAATAGAACAATACAAAACGATAGTCGCATCCTTTGGAATTAACTTCAATTTCTTCTTTTCTAATTTATTATAGCCAATATATTGCGCATTCGGAATGTGGCTTATTTCATATTCTTCCAATTCGCGCGCATCCAAAATCACGACCTCTGATTGCTTTTCTTTTAAATCGGCTACACTCATCGTCGGCACGGTGAAGCTAATCGTCCGAACAATTTTCTTATCAAAATCAGGATTTTCGACGTGGGCACGGTCAGCGGGTGGTTGGGCGCAGCTGACGAAGGTTAGGAAAATGGAGAGGATGGAAGCCGAGAGTTGTAGGGCTTTTGTGGATTGTTTTTTTAGAAATTTCATAGAATAGAAACGCTGTAACCTTTAGAAATGTTGGCTTAAAATAACGCTTTTTTTATAGCTCCGATATTATTTTGTCATTCCGACCGTAGTGGAGGAATCTGGACGGGCAATTCAATCAGATTCCTCCACTACGGTCGGAATGACAAATATCTATATCTGCACTGGCCCATTCCCCACCCAATCAGGAATCCACATCTCATCCTCACAATATTGCACCAACTCGTTCTCAATAAACGGACGAATTTCATGCACAATATCTTCTGGATATAAAATGTGTAAATTAGGTCCCGCATCCAAACTAAAATAAACTTGATGCCCCGTCTGCTGTCGATAATTCCGTAAAATCTCAATCATTTTCAAGGTATTTGGCCGCATCAAAAGGTAAGACGGTTCCGAAGTCATCATCAAGGCATGTAGCGTCAGGGCTTCGTTTTCGGCAATCGTTCCAAATTGTTCTACGTCGCCTGATTCCAACGCAGATAGCAAATCTTTCATTCGCTGATTGGCTTGTCGATAACGTGGTTCAGCATAAGCATTGCCTTCCATCAACGCATGTCCTGCGCGACTCGAAACACTTTTTTCGGCTTTGCTGGCAATCAAAATATCATCGTGAAAAGTCTTAAAAACATCATGCACCTTATCCGCATACGGCAGGGCATATAGATTGGAAGAACCTTCCACACCGTCCATTTCTCCCCACAAGCCCATCGTTCCAAAAATCGACCGACACGCACTACCCGACCCCAATCTCGAGACAAAAGATGCCTTTTTTTCAAATGCAGCATCGTCACCTAAGCTATCAAACAATTCATCCTCCACGCTACACAAACACAAGGCCAAGGCACTCATACTTGATGCAGAAGACGCTATCCCTGCTGAATGTGGAAAAGAATTGGCAGACTGTACCCGCAAATCCATTTGATTTAAAAATGGGAAAATATCGGTAATGCTTTCCAAAAAATTCACCATTTTCAAACGAAACGGTTCATTCATTTCACCATGAAAAAGAAAATCCAATTGGACACCTTCTTTGCCACTGGTTCGAGGCGTATATCCTAAAACGGTTTCGGTAAACGCGTTTTCTAAGGTAAAACTGACGGATGGATTTCGCGGTAATTGTACGCCGTATTTTCCCCAATATTTGACAATTGCCAGATTGGATGGGCTGCGCCAAAGGACTTTACTTGGTTCAAAATCTGTTTTAGAGAGAAGAAGCTTTGGATTTTTATAATCTTGCATGTGCTGAATTATTTTGAAATAAATACTGAATAGTAATCAGATTTTACTTTTTGTTCAATTTGTGAAATGTTGTTATTTCCTGAGGAGAAGCAGATAAAATAATAGTATAATGTTCCCATTCTTGGTAATCTACTTCATCGATTGAGATGTCCGCATAAACAAAATTTCCTCCTGAAAAATACAACTTGATTTCATTTAAATCAATAGAATCATTGTACTCTTTTTCCCATTCTATATATGTCCCTATTATTATACTTTCCAGTAAAATCACTCAATAATTCTATGGAAACATCAATCGTATCAAAATACATCGTATCATTTGTTTCTGATATTATTTGCTCCATTCTAATTCCTTCCCATTTACCAATTTGATTAAGCGTCATTTCCTCTTTGCTACAGTTTAAGCAAAAAATAATTACTGTTAAAATATTATTAAGGTTAGCCAATGATTTGTCTGATTCATTTTTCCTTTTTTTTGGTTAATCACAGTTTTAAAAAAATCGTATTTTGAATTCTTATCATTTAATGGTCGCAAATGTAAGCATTACACCTTTTTCAATACCCATTTTTAAGTAATTTAAAAGTAGAAAGTTCGTTTTTAAAATAACAATTGCGACAAAATGTCAGGTATTTTAAATTCAAAAAGTCATTCTGTCACAATACATTTCCGTTTTTCACAACTTTTGTCAGCATTTACCTAAAGGCACAGCATTTGATAAACAATAGTTGTCTTTGCTCTTATAAAAATAAAGACAAATAGAATTTAAAAAATACGTTTGACGACCGTGAGCCTTGCGCCCTGAGCCGTCAACCGTTCAAAATATAACAGCAATGAATTTAAATAACTTGACGATTAAAACTCAGGAAGCCCTTCAGCGTGCCCAACAGATTGCGATGGAAAACAGCAACCCTGCGATTGAGTTGGGACATTTGTTAAAAGGACTGCTGGAAGTAGATGAAAGTGTGACTCCTTTTGTTTTCAAAAAATTGGGTATCAACGTCGATATTGTCAAAAAAACCGTAGATAGCATCGTGCAATCTTATGGGAAATCTGGAGATAGCAGTCAACCATATATGTCGCGAACAGCAGGGGAAGCAGTGCAAAAAGCGCATACTTTTTTGAAGGCATTTAAGGATGAATATGTGGCTTTGGAACATTTGCTTTTAGGAATTTTGGATACTCGCGACCAGGTTTCGCAGATGTTGAAAGATAGCGGCGTGACCGAGAAAGCGATGAAAGCTGCGATTAAAGAATTGCGAAAAGGAAGTCGAGTAACGACGAACAGCGCGGAAGGCAGCTATAATGCTTTGAATAAATACGCCATCAATTTAAATGAAAAAGCAAAAAGTGGCAAGCTCGACCCCGTGATTGGACGCGATGAAGAAATCCGTCGAGTACTACATATTTTGGCACGACGAACTAAAAATAATCCTTTACTAATTGGTGAACCCGGTGTCGGTAAAACAGCGATTGTTGAAGGCTTGGCACATCGAATTGTGAGCGGTGATGTACCAGAAGATTTACACGATAAAGAAATTTATTCTCTTGATATGGGCGCACTGATTGCTGGTGCGAAATATCAGGGTGAATTCGAGGAACGCTTAAAATCAGTGGTCAAAGAAGTGACTGAAGCGGATAATATTTTCTTGTTTATTGATGAGATTCATACGCTCGTCGGGGCAGGAAAAGGAGCGGGTGCAATGGATGCGGCAAATATTCTTAAACCAGCCTTAGCACGAGGTGAACTGCGGACAATTGGCGCGACAACACTGAAAGAATATCAGCAGCATTTTGAAAAAGACAAGGCATTGGAGCGACGTTTTCAAAAGGTGAATATTGGTGAACCAAATGAGGAAGATGCGATTTCTATCTTGCGTGGCTTGAAAGAACGTTACGAAACACACCATAAAATCAACATCAAAGACGATGCAATTATCGCGGCAGTGCAATTATCAAATCGCTATATTACTGACCGTTTCTTGCCAGATAAGGCGATTGACTTGATAGATGAGGCGGCGGCAAAATTGCGGTTGGAAATGAATTCGATGCCAGTAGAATTGGATGAAGTGGAGCGCAAAATTCGCCAATTGGAAATTGAGCGCGAGGCAATGAAACGCGAAAGTGATGATGCAAAAGTCGAAGTTTTGAATGAAAGCATCGCCAATTTTGAGGAAACTCGGAATGCGTTGAAGGCGCAGTGGGAAAGTGAGCGGGAAGTAGTTTTGGGCATTCAGAGTGCGAAGAAGGAGATGGAATACTTGAAATTGCAAAGCGCACGAGCGGAACGAGAAGGTGATTATAGTTCGGCGGCGGAGATTAATTATGGTAAAATGCCAGAGGCGAAAGCACGTTTGGAAGCGTACAATCAGAAGTTGGTTGACATGCAAGCGGATGGCAACCATTTGGTGAAAGAGGAAGTCGATGCGGAAGATATTGCGGACATTGTGAGCAAGTGGACGGGCGTACCTGTGACGCGAATGTTGCAAAGTGAGCGGGAGAAATTGATTAACCTGGAAGACGATTTGCACAAGCGAGTGATTGGTCAGGAGGAAGCGGTGGAAGCAGTTTCTGATGCGATTCGTCGGAGTCGGACGGGCTTGTCGAATGAAGATAAACCAGTTGGTTCCTTCCTGTTTTTGGGTACGACTGGCGTGGGGAAAACCGAATTGGCGAAAGCACTTGCCGAGTATCTTTTTGACGATGAAAATCTGATGACGCGGATTGACATGAGTGAATATCAAGAGAAGCATGCCGTGTCTCGATTGATCGGTGCGCCTCCGGGCTATGTGGGTTATGATGAAGGTGGACAATTGACGGAAACAGTTCGGCGGAAGCCTTATTCAGTAGTCTTATTAGATGAAATTGAGAAGGCGCATCCTGATGTTTTCAATATTTTATTGCAAGTATTGGATGATGGCCGATTGACGGATAATAAGGGGCGCGTAGCTAATTTTAAAAACACGATTATTATCATGACTTCCAATATTGGGTCGGATATTATTCGGGATAATTTTAGCAGAATGGATGATGCTAACCGTCTTGAAGTTATTGAAAAAACGCAAGAAGCGGTGTTTGAAATGCTCAAAATGTCAGTGCGTCCAGAATTTCTAAATCGAATCGACGAGACGATTATGTTCCAGCCATTGACGCAACACGATGTGCGAGCGATTGTAGAATTACAATTGAATGGTCTGATTGCTAATTTGAAAAAGAAGCAGAATATTACTTTGACAATTGCTGTCCCAGCGATGGATTGGTTGGCTTATGAGGGCTATAATCCAGAGTTTGGGGCACGACCAATTAAGCGAGTAATTCAGAAGAAAGTGTTGAATCAATTGTCAAAACAAATGTTACTTGGTAAAGTGGAAAATGGTAGTCATATCGTGATGGATGCATTTGATGGACAAGTGATTTTTCGACAGCCGATTCGCGAGGAAGCGAAAATAGAAGAAGAAGTAATTTGAAATAAATATTAGTAGAATAGAATTTCCGTTTTTTCATGAGATATTCCCTGATGGCATTTGCTGTCAGGGATTTTTTTATGGTAAAATCAATACTTTCGGCTGCTCTACTCTTTTTTCAAAATGAAAACGCAGTCCAATACCCATCGTCATTTCATCTAAATAACCCGTTTCAAAAGTAGGTTTCACGCGCATATTTAAACTCAAATCATCACTCACATCAAACGTTTTCAAATGGGCATCTACAAATGCCTCTGCGCCTTGAACGCCATATACTAAGATAGCAGCGACGAAAGACAGCTGCCGATTTTTATCATAACCATCTCGAATTTGCTTGATGTCAGCAGCATTCGTGAATCCTGTACCGCTCGGTTCTCCCGCCAATGCTAAGATATATCCGTCCCGAAACTGCTTGTATTTCTTAGTATTTTGCACGATGCTATAAATCGACCAGCCCATTCCTGCATAAACGATTGGCGGTTTCCACCAACGTCGATTGTAAATTTGTCCCGTTCCTGGCAAGGCGAAAGATAGCAACATTGCTGTTTTTGGATTGGGATAATCTTTTTTGAAAACTTTATAAAAAAAGCGGTCTTCTTCGGGCTTTCGACCTTTTTTAGACAATTTTTTATTGATAGAAACAATACTCGTATCTGTTAAATTTTCTACCAAAGATGAGTCCATCACCACTTTTTTAAACGACTTTTTCTTAACAACAATAGAGTCAGGACTTTGTGCATGTAGCCCAAACGAGATTAGAAAAAATACCCACAAAAAAAACGTTGTTAGTCGCTTCATATGTCCAAAACGACGGTTTGGTGATGAAAATGGATGGTATTTGCTTTTTATTAAGATAATGCAAGTTCCGAGTTGCGAATTACGAATTACGAAACTTCCTAGATTTCCAAAAACTTAGCAAGCTTATATACTTTACGACTCCAACAAATCCAACATCTGATTCAATTCTTTTACAGAATTAAAGGGTAAAACAATCTGCCCTTTCCCCTTTTCTTCATCTACTTTTATTCTAACCTTCCCATTGCCAAAAAAGCTTTTTAGTGTTTTTTGGACGGCTTCGTATTCCGTAGATAAATCAGATTTTTTAGTTGGTAATTTCTTCTCTTCCGGTTCGTGTGTCCCCTCTTTTTCTGCTTTAATTCTTGCTTCTAATGCCCTGACAGATAATCCGTTTTCGATTACCTCATCGTAAATATCTTTTCGTAAACCACTATCTTTAATACCAGCTAAAGCTTTGGCATGTCCAAAAGTAATTTCACCAATATCGATAGATTCTTGCATGGCATTTTCTAAAGTTAAAATGCGCAGGTAATTGGTAACTGTTGACCGTTTTTTACCAATTTTTTTAGCAATAACTTCATCTAAAAGAGGCGGATCAACGGAATACTTCAAATCTTTTAAGGAATTGACAAACTCTCGAGTCGAAAGGTCTTCTCGCTGCAAATTCTCCACAATTGCCATTTCAAACAACTGTGCATTGTCCACATCGCGCACATAAGCAGGAATTTCTTTTAAATCAGCCAACTGAGACGCGCGCCATCGTCGTTCCCCAGAAATAATCTGATAAAGCGTTTCCGATATTTTACGAACAGTAATCGGCTGAATAATTCCGTGTTCACTAATTGAGCTAGCTAATTCCTCCAGTGCCCTTTGGTCAAAATCTTTACGCGGCTGCCCTGGATTTGCCTCAATTTGGTCAATCAGAATATTCGCAATTGTATTAGCAATTACTTTAGGCACATTCGTAGTGCCAAAAAGCGCATCCGTTCCGCTATTTTTTCGTTGCCCTAAGAGGCTGTCAATAGAACCGCCCAATATTTTTTTACTCGCTTTTCGTACTACTTTCTTTGCCATAATTGTTGGTAAATATTTTCGCTTCGCTAATATATAATAGTTCACCCCCAACTCCTAAAGAAGAGTAAATCCCAGGTTAATTTAATACTCGAATTTGCCATCCTTTAGGGGTTGGAAGTTCTGTTACGCTACCTCCACTTTCTGATTTTTAACTTTAATCCCATCATCATTCCGCTTCAAAAATTCCTTCGCTAAGTTCAAAAAGTTCGTCGCTCCTTTGCTTTTTGCATCATACAATAAAACAGGCATGTGCATATTCGGCGATTCGCCAATTTTTGAATTTCTATGAATAATAGTATCAAAAACTTTCTCTTTATAAAAATCTCGAACCTGCGTTACCACCACATTTGCCAACCGCAACCGCTTGTCGTACATCGACAGAAGTAAACCCTCTATTTCCAATTTAGGATTCAAACTGCCTTTCACTCGGTCAATCGTATTTTGCAGCTTATTTAATCCTTCCAAGGAATAATATTCACATTGAACTGGAATGATAATCGAATCCGCAGCAGTCAATGCATTCAAAGTAATCAAGCCCAAAGAAGGAAGGCAATCCAGAAAAATATAATCGTATTCATCGCGCAATTTATCAACAACGCCTTTCATCACGTATTCGCGATTGGGGCGATTAACCAACTCAATTTCTGCACCAACCAAGTTGATGTGAGAAGGCAATAAATGCAAATTCGGTGTTTCCGTTTCGTAGATTGCCTCATGAGGGTCAGTCCCATGAATCAAACAATCATAGATGTTTTCCTCAATTGCATCTTCAAAAACACCAACACCCGACGAAGCATTCGCCTGGGGGTCAGAATCTATCAACAAAACCTTTTTTTCTAAAATCGCCAGACAGGCTGCCAAATTGATAGCTGTCGTGGTTTTTCCTACCCCCCCTTTTTGATTTGCAATTGCTATTACTTTTCCCATAAGTTTGATTTACGAGGTGTAAGTTGCCAGAAGTACAGGCGTCAGAGACTTGCAAATCTTGCAATCTCTGAGACCTGACTACTGACACCTAACTCCTCAAATTGATAGGCTTACGCCAACAGTTGGCAAAATTAACGCTTTTCTTTTATAACAAGATTGTCTGTAGTCTGTAATTTTTATAAAAAAATATTTCTTGAAAACGATGCCGAAGGTAGGCATTTTTTGAAAAGCATTCAAAAAGGGGAATTCCAGGGGGTATAGAAAGTTGAATTTCAATAAAAAAAGCGAGAAAATCTTCAGATTTCCTCGCTTTTTTTATTGAAATTTATTTGTCTGACGATTTATTAAGTAACGCGTAATAATTAATCAAGTAAAATTTTTAAACAAGATTTTTTAGATAGTTTTTCTTTAAAAATTCTTGAATAGCCAGTGTTATTGAAGACATTTTTAAGGGAAAAATAGCGGAAAAAGATTTTTATAAAATTACCTAACTGAAAACTCAACAGATTTTAAAAATGGTCGATTTTTCATGAAAATGACCAAGTTTAACTCAGCATGAAGTAGTAAATGGTAAC
>JBLHWU010000156.1:0-15796 GCA_047629355.1 Saprospiraceae bacterium
TATTTTGAACAACTTTTGTTTTTGCAGAATTTTGTACCACTCCTTCGAAATATATGCCTGTTTGATTTGCAGGTACAAGTTCAAAATTACCTTTTCCGTTATCCATAAAGACCATTCCGTGATTGCTATCCATGCGACCCAATTTTACCCGATTATTGAATTGATTGCCCGCGAGAATTAAGTCAAGGTGTTTATCTCCATTTACACCCAACGACTGAATGGTTTGAACGGGAGCAATTTGCGCTTCAACGGGCAAAGCCTTAGCGATAAATTGTCCATTTTGATTGTCAAAATAAGTAGTTGCTAAAGTGGTTACTTCTAATTTTTTGCTTGCTTCTAATTGAGTTGGGGTCAAAATATCTTGAATTTGTGCTTTTGCATAATCTTTAAAAAACAAGAATTTTTTCTTTAAATAAGGCAACTGCCCCAGCAAGTCATCTCTTGAAACAAAAGGGTAGGATTGCCCGTCAACGAAATAGCAAAGAAGTGGGTCAATACTGCCATTTGCATCAAAATCATCATAGTACAATTGCAGTGGTTCTTGGATTGAAGCGGTTAATTGAGTATTATAGCCGATATTTCCCACCATTAAATCCAAGTCGCCATCTTTGTCAAAATCTGCTGCATGTAGAGCATTCCATACCCCTTTTTTTACGGTTTTAAAATAGGTATTTTTTTATTTTTCAATGTTCCTTGAGTATTTTCAAAAATGGTCACGGGCATCCATTCACCTACAATAATCAACTCTGGAAAAGCATCGCCATTCAAATCTGCCCAATGTGCATCTGTTATTGCACCTTCTGTTGGAAGCAATAGACTTTACTTTGTAAATTTGCCTTTATCGTTATTGATTAGAAGCTGACTGGTTGCACATTTTGGATATTGTCCATGCAAATAACCACCGCCAATAAATAAATCTACATCGCCATCATTGTCCATATCCGTAGGTTTTACAGAAATAGAATTGGTGGTAGCTTTTGGTAAATTTTCGGTTGTTTTGGTGAATTTTCCTCGTCTGTTATTTACATCACCAACAGCAAGCCCTGGTCCTTCTTTGGAGAAGAACCAAGGCAGTAAGGATTGTATTTTGAAATCCGTAAACTGATTTTCCTGATGTAGTGCTTCTATATTCCCTATTTTCTGAAATAGCGTGTGAAGGGAATTATTTTCAAATGAAACTTGGTTTTTAGCATTTTTAAGGTCAATTATTAAAGTTTGGTTGGTAGAAATATTTGACAAAACCTGTTGTTCATCTGTTGGACAAACAACGACGATGTAATCAATTTTTTCTATATCTCCCAAACCAAAATTCAAAGTTAAGTCAACCGTTGATTGAAAACCTCGAACTGGAAATTGCCCTTGAAAAAATTGTTGTTCTCCTGCATATAAATGAATTTTTGTCCAAATTCCTGAAGGATTCTTTGAATTTCCTTTTAGGTTGATATTCAAATAATCTAAATCACCATCGTTGTAAAAATCCGCATATGCCGCACTTTGAGAAATCGTGGGTTCATCAATTCCCCAATCGACAGCCTTGTTGTTAAAATGGAAGTTCCCTTCATTTTGATAAAAATAATTGGGAACTAAAATCGCAGGCATTTGCTTCATGTATCCATCAAAATCAATATGGTCTTTGCCTTCATTTATCCTAACGACTTCGTTGGCGGTAAGATTTAAAAAATCCATATCTGTATGGTCTTTGGGATAACCATTGGCAATGAATAAATCTTTGTTGCCGTCGTTGTCAAAATCGAAAAAAAGTGGTGCCCAACTCTAATTTGTTTTATTCACACCCGGCATTTGTCCAATTTCTGAAAAAGAGCCCTTTTATAGTTTTTTGAGTTGATAGGCTAAATCCCATCAACATCAATAAAAATAAGGAGAATAAATTTTTCATAAATACAATTTTAGTGGATAATAAATAAAACGTAGAGAATTAGGTTAAAAACTTCGTTCTCCATTTAAAATTTCCAGCGTCTAAAAGCTTCAATTGCTTCATAATCAGATAGACCTAATTGTCTATAAGCTTTTGCGGTATCTCTATTTCTATCTTCTGCTCGTTGCCAAAATTCACGTTCGTCATTGCCTGGAAACGGCGGACTGTCCTTTTGTGATTGGTGCATAAAAATAGCTTTGCGTTTTTTAAATAGTTCGGTTGGGCTTAATGGGACTGCCATCTCAATTTCATGAATTGGATACTCGTGCCAAGCTCCTCGATACAACCACAGCCAGCAATCTTTCATCCATTTAGTGTTTTTCAGTTGCTTAAATGAGTCAAAAATAGCATTCAAACAAACTCGATGTGTCCCATGTGGATCTGCTAAATCTCCTGCGGCATATACTTGGTGTGGCTTGATTTCTTCTAATAAATTTTTGATGATTTGAACATCATCTTTTCCAATTGGGCTCTTGCGAGTAGAACCCGTTTCATAAAATGGCATATCCAAAAAATGAATATTTTTATCTGGAAGTCCACAAAACCGAGCTCCTGCACGGGCTTCTCCACGCCGGACCATTCCTTTGATATTCCGAACTTCTTGGGTGTCTATTTGGGTTATTTTTTTATTCTTGAGAAATTTCTCAGCTTTATTTAATAATTTTTGTCCATCCTCTTTTAATAAGTCCACCATAACCCCATACTCATTGATAAATTCAATAAAGCGAAGTGCGTCGTGGTCGTGTACCGCAATATTTCCAGAAGTTTGGTAAGCCACGTGAACTTCATGCCCTTGCTCCACCAATCGTAAAAAAGTACCCCCCATCGAAATTACATCATCATCGGGGTGCGGACTAAAAATAAGGACTCGTTTTTTAGCTGGATTGGCTCTTTCAGGACGGCGAGTATCATCCACATTTGGCTTACCACCGGGCCAACCTGTAATGGTATCTTGCAACCGATTATGCACTTTTATATTCAAATCATAAGAGTTGGCATATTCGATAATCATTTCACTTAAATGATTCTCATTATAATCCTTATCGGTTAATTTTAGGATAGGCTTATTCAGCTTTTGCGAAAGCCAAATAACTGCTTTACTAACCAAATCATCATCCCAATTACACATTCCAACGAGCCACGGCGTTTTGATACGCGTCAATTCGGTAGCCGCCGCTTTATCTACAATTACTTTGGTATTCGGATGGTTTTGTAAAAAAGTAGCTGGTACTGCACTGGTAATTTCTCCTTCAATTGCTTTTTGTAAAATCACCGCTTTGTGTTGTCCCCAGACCATTAAATAAACTTTACGGGCTTTCATAATACTCGCAATTCCCATGGTAATCGCCCGATAAGGTACAAATTCTTCTTTGATAAAATCTTTAATCGCATCTCGGCGCGTCAACCCATCCAAGCGTACCAACCGCGTTTGGGAATCCATCCAAGAGCCTGGCTCATTGAAACCGATATGTCCTGTTCGACCAATGCCCAACAACTGAATGTCTATTCCGCCCAACAAATCAATCATTTTTTCATATTGATTGCAATATTCTCCTACTTCGTCCATTCCCAAAGTACCATCGGGGATATGGATATTTTTCGGGTCAATATCAACATGCTTAAAGAGGTATTCATTCATAAAATGTACATAACTCTGTTGTGCATTCGGTTCCATTGGGTAGTATTCATCCAAATTGAAAGTGATGACATTAGAGAAACTTAAATTTTCTTCCTGGTGCATTCTTACCAATTCTTTATAGACCCCAATTGGTGAAGAGCCTGTTGCCAAACCCAATACGATATGTGTTCCATCTTGTTGCTTTTGACGAATAGCTAATGCGATGGATTTAGCAATATGATTGGAGGCTTTCGTAGAGTCTTCCCAGATATTTACAGGAAGTTGTTCTAAGTTTTTTAATTGATATTTTAAATAATAATTTGTTGACATTATCGCTGTTGTTGACATGATTTAGATAATTTAGTTGATTGCCAAACCAATGAAGCAGAACCCAATAAGGCTGCTTCATTGGTTTTTAATAGAGAAGGTAAAACTTTTACGTTGCCTTTGTGAAGTGGCAATTGATTTTGAATCATGTACTTATTAACAGGTTGGAATAGCATTTTTCCAGCATCTGCTAGTCCTCCTGCCAAGAAAAAGGCTTCAGGATTGAAAAGAGCAGCAAGTTCTGCTAGTTTTCTACCTAATATTTGTCCAGTATATTCAAATGCTTTTTTAGCAATTTTGTCACCGTCCTGTGCTGCTACAGAAATCATTTTTGGTGTTAAATCATTAAAGGAAATATCCCTAAGTTGACTATTTGCAATAGAATGAGAAAGTAGTTTTTGTAGGGTTCTTTTGATACCTGTTGCGGAGACATAGGTTTCTAAACATCCTTTTGCGCCACAGCCACAGTCACGTCCACCAAGTTTAATAGATGCATGCCCAAGTTCTCCTGCTTGCCCTGTATGTCCAGCGACAACTTTACTATTTATTACAATACCACATCCCAAGCCAGTTCCCAAGGTGAGTACCATGTAGTTTTCCATACCTTTTGCTCCTCCATATAATCCTTCTCCAAGTGCCGCAGCATTCCCATCTTTTATTAAATAGGCAGGTAGATTAAATTGCTTTTTCAATATACTTACAATTGGAACTTCTTTTTGGAAAGGCAGATTAGCAGCACCATTGATTGTACCTGTTTTAGCTACACAGCTAGGTGCACCAATACCGATACCGCTAATATGATTTGATTTTTGGAAAGTGAGTAATAGTTCCTCAACTGCAGCAAATACAGACTTAAAATAATTCGTTTCATTAGAAAACTGATGCATTGGAAAGTTGATAGATTGAACGATGTCACCCTTTTCTTCAACCATTGCTACTGTTGTCGAAGTACCTCCAATGTCTATACTTATTGCTGCTTGCACGATTTGAATTTATTAATGAAAAAAATAAGTGAAAAAGTCTTCTGTTTTAAATTTAGAATAGGAGCTTTTCCTCTAAAAAAAGTATCCTATTCTGATAATTATAAGACAAAGGTATAAAAAAAAGTAACTTTGTGTGCGAACACAGCAACTTTTATTCTTCTTTACGTGTACATGGTAACATAAAATGTTTAAGTGTTCGAGCACAGAAATTATTTATATCTTTATCGTTTTTAACGATGTTTTAATAATATTAACTTTGTGCCGTTGTACATGTTTTTTGAAAATGGCAATTAATCTTAGGAACGCGAAAAAAATAACTATAGATTCTTGATAGGATATTTTGCCCTCCTTTTTTACTTTGAAAACGCTCATTATATCAACATAAATCGCAGTTTCAAAGCAAAAAAGGAGAACAAAACGGCACTTACAAGAATCTACACTTATTTATTTCGCGTTTCTTATATCCTTGTAAGTATGAAAAAAAAGGTAAGAATCAAAGACATAGCTGATAAGGTCGGTGTTTCAACAGGAACAGTCGATCGAGTATTACATAATAGGGGGAATGTGGCTGCGGATGTAAAGCAGCAAATTTTAGATGTAGTAGATGAGTTAGGGTATGAACGAAATCTACTTGCCAGTGCTTTAGCATATAATCGGACGGTTAGAATTGTTGCGTTACTTCCGCAGCCAGAAGTTGATGATTATTGGCGGCAAATTGACAGCGGATTACAAAAAGCAGCGATTTCCATCAAGCATTATGGCGTTATTCTAGAGGCTATTTATTTTGATTATGGCAATCCTAAAAGTTTTGTCGAACAAGCTAAAAAAGTATTATCAAAACAAATCGAAGGAATCGTATTCCCACCGATGTTTTCGGAAGAAGCAAAATGGTTAATAGAGGAATGCCATAAAAAAAGTATTCCAAATGTGATGATTAATACCCAACTAGAAAACCCCTACTCCCTTAGCTATATTGGACAAGATTCTTATCAAAGTGGTATTCTAGCTGGACGATTACTTGATTTTGGATTGACAGAAGGACAAACAGCTTGTATTATTAATCTTGACTATAGTACGAAAGCTGCTCATCATTTACATGAAAAAGAGAGGGGGTTTCGAGATTATTTTTCTAAAAAAAATGGAAAGAACATAAAAATTATCCGCGAAAATTTTGAAGACTTCAATGATTCCCAAAAACTGCAAATATTTTTGACGGAAATTCTCCAAAAACATAAATCACTTCATAGTTTTTTTGTTACCAATTCTCGGTCTTATAAAATTGTTGAATCTTTAGAAAAGATAACAGATAAACCAATAAAGATTGTTGGGTTCGATTTAATTAAGGAAAATTTGAAATATTTGCAAAAGGATAAAATTAATTTTTTGATTAATCAGAACCCCTCAGAGCAGGGCTTTCTTGGAATTATAAATTTATTTAAACACTTGATTTTAAAAGAACCAGTAGAAAAAAAGCAATATCTACCCTTAGATATTGTAGTTAAAGAAAATGTGAATTACTATTTGAGAGAAGGGAATAATCTTTCAACATTCATTTGAGGTATTATAACAAAATAATTTTCATCAAAGTTACCATTAAATAGTTGACCCCAAAATAATCAACACTTCTAGATTCGGCTATTTTTTGTTTAAAAAACTTAAAAAATCATTCAAGAAAATAAGTAATCACTTTATCCATTGCAATTTCTAAATGAGCAATCGACACTGCCGTGTAAACAATTCTAAAAAGCCCCTTTTTTTGATGTTGAAAACCAATACCTGGAGTCAACAGCACGCCCGTGTTTTTATAAATATCAAGCCAAAGCTGTTCTTCTCCTTTGGCATCATTGGTTTTCAAATATTTAGAAAAATCCACCCAAACAAATAGACTTCCTCGACTTGGGACATAAGGCACATCGAGTTTCTTTAAGGCTTTTATCACCAATTTATAACTTTGATTGAGTCGCTTTTTATTTTCCTGAATGTACCCTTCAACAAAATCAGTATCTTTCAACATCTCCCCTATCATCCATTGTGTAATATTGGAAACTAGGTGAGGAATATTCATATTGGTAAGTCCCGTCATAAACGCCTCGTTTAAGGAATGTACAACGCCAAACCGCAATCCTGACATGGCAAAATCTTTGGAAAATGCATACCAAAGATGTAAATAATCGCTTTTTAATTCGTGCATGATGGTCGCAAAAGAAGCATAATCTCCTTCGTGACGATAATCTTCTTGTAGTTCCGCATCTTGTGTATCAATCAACGAAAGTCCATAGATTTCATTGACAATTAAGTGAACTTTATGTTGAATGCACCAATTTGCAAACTGTTTCAATTCCTGTGTGGTATACATACACCCCGTTGGATTGTCTGGAGAAGTAATCAGTAAGATTTTAAAACATTTACCTTTTGCCATTAACGCGGACCATGCTTTATCTAATAATTCAATGTTGACAGGTCCTTGCGCACCAACCTCTTCTAGTTCAAAATGTGTCTGCAAATCATAGCGCTCTATTCCACTTTTTATACCGAGGTCTTTGGTATACATTGGATAAGAAGGCGCAGGAATCACCACAACATCATTTGGATTAGCCAAAACGAATGAACTGACTTCAATAATGGCAGATGCTCCTGCTGAAAAGCCAATCGTATCGGCAGAAATGGGACATTTACAGAGATATTGTTCCATAAATTTCGCCACCTCCATTCTCACCTCTGGATGCCCTAAAAGCTGGGTGTAATTCATTACCCAATCAGGCATTTCCTGCTGTTGAATAATCGAAGTTAGTTTGTTTTTAATGATTGAACTGGTCAAGCTATTCTCCGCAACATTCAATGGGAATGTACCATTTGGATTTTCTTTTGGACAATATAAATTTTGACTTGCTTCCATAAAGATGTCAAAATCTATTCTTGCTGGATTTGTTGCCAATGCTTTTCCTCGGGAAGATAAGCTGGAATAAGAGTGGCTCATATTGTACTTTTTTAATGCCTTTAAGGAATGAGAATTAAAAATCAAAAGTTCTCTGTTTTTTTGAACCTGGGTAATAAGTCTAATTAAAAAAGAGGTTGCGAAAATATAGGAAAATAGGATTCATTTTATTCAAAATAGTCAGAACTTTTATTAAAAAAGTGGATAAGTCAAGCTTAGGTACTGACTGGTAGTTGTTTATAAAAAATGCTGTGGGAGATTTTTAGCTCTTGTTGAGCTGTATCCTAGGTCAAGGAAATTTATGAAATGATGGAGATTTCTAAACTGACGTTGTATGCTTATGTTAGATAAAGTCAAAATGAAAACGTTGGAAGACCGCACTATTTTTGCTCGTAAGTTGTTAACTTAATCTAAAATAGTTACATTTGAGAGTAAATGACTACTAAGTAGCTATTCAAGTTAATAGTGTCGAATAGCATTTGGATGAGTTTTGAATTTGTACTTCGTTAAAAATACTCGCCAAATCATCCGACAGTATTAACTTGAATAACTATTAAGTAACGGTAAAAAAAGAGCGACCTATTTGCGAGAAGCAATTTTTTCCTCATTCCTAAGCGGTCTAACTCCTATCGAAATATACTATACTAATCCGTTATTCACTTTGAATAAATTTTTTAAATATCTTTTTTTTATAATTGGATTTCCAACATTTTTATACGGTCGGGAAGTTCCAAAAATTATTCATTTTCAGCGAAATGACTACCAAGCCGCGCACCAAAATTGGATGATTACACAAGATTGCGAAGGCTTTTTATTTGTAGCCAATTCAGACGGAGTTTTAATTTTTAATGGCTTTCAGTGGCAAAAAATTCCCTTACCTCGCAATCAAGAACCTCGCGCTGTTTTTCATGGCGAAGACTGCCATATCTACGTTGGTGGCTATGAATGCTTTGGCTACATTGATATGGAAAATCGCAACGAACCGAAGTACGTAGCCGTAGCTGATTCCATTTTAAAAAATACAAATCAGGAAATTTGGAACATCTTTGGCAGCCAGCAAAAAATGCTTTTTCAGTCATTTTCCGATTTATTTCAATACGATTATCAAACGATTAAAAAAGTGGATTTGCCTGGCAATGTCGTACTCGGAAAAGTAGCTGCCCAGCGTTTTTACATTCCAAAAGTAGCGCAAGGATTGTATGAATTTGATAATGAAATTAGAGAAATTGCAATCGCTAATACTTTGCCAGTTAATTCAAAAATAGCGGCACTTGCGGAAGCGCCTGATGTCAAGGATTTATTGGTGGGTACTCAGAATCACGGATTATTTTTAATAACCGAAAATCAGGTGACTCCACTTGATTCGGAATTTAACAATCTTCTAAAAAGGGAGCAAATTAATAAAATAGTACGCCTCAAAAATGGGGATTATACCATCGGAACAATTTTGAACGGCCTTTATATTACTTCTGATTTACAGACTATTAAATACCATATTAATCAATTAAATGGCTTATCCAATAACACCGTTTTATCGCTTTTTGAAGATAAAAATAACAACCTTTGGGTTGGGATGGACAAGGGCTTAGATTTACTAATGTTGAGCAATCCAATTGATTTTTATTATGATATTCAAGGAAAATTAGGTAACGTTTTTACTTCCATTGACTATCAAAATAAGCTGTATCTTGGTACGAATCAAGGTGCTTTTGTGCAAGGTAACGATGGAGAATATCAATTGATTAAAAATTCACAAGGGCAAGTTTGGTCATTTTTAGAAGCGGATGGAAACTTGCTGTGTGGACATAATACAGGGACTTTTCAAATTAAAAAGGAGGAGTTCATTAAAGTATCCGACGTGGCGGGCGGTTGGTGGATGTATCCAATTGGGAAGCATCGAATCTTACAGGCTACTTATAATGGATTGATAGTTTTAAAAAAAGAAAATGACGCTTGGGTATTTGAGAAAAAAGTGAAAAATGGTGATTTATTGATGACGAATTTTTTACTGCAAGGCAATAGGCTCACTGGCTATCATTCCAATTATGGCATCGCGATTTTAAAATTATCTGACGATTTTTCCGAAGTTTTGGAGACTAATATTATTAATAAAAAAGACGGAGTTAATTTTCTGGATGACGTTCAGTTACTCAATGGCGATGAAGAGGTTTTTATTCGACAAAATAATCATCATTTTTGGGTGGTTGCGGATACTTTACAAAAATTCAATTCTGCAAAATGGAAAACGTCGATTAGTGACCAATTGAAAGCCTCTTTGAGATTTCACAGTGTGAAACGAAAAATGATTGGTGTAGAAGGTATCTTTCCATCCAGTTTTTATCGGGTGTCGCCGGATAGAACAGATTATATTTTTGCGATTGATAAAGGATACATTCGTGTACCAACTTCTTGGACTTCCACCAGCCATTTATCCGATAATCCAAGCGTCGATTATGTTACCATTAATGAGGAAATTTTGCTCAGGGACAGAAATAAATTTGTAGAAAAATTAGAGTTGACTTCTACCGAAAATGACCTGACGGTTTATCTAAAAACCAGTAGCGACATGTGTGTTGCTCAAACTAATTTTGAATATATGCTACAAGGTTGGGATGACCGACGGCATCTAGTTCCTAAAGATGGAGTTATCAAATTTTACAACTTAAAAGGTGGAGATTATCGACTGTTAATTATCTCTGCGATGAATGCTCCAGGTTTTCCAAATCTTGATTCCTCAAGTGAATTACTTCAGTTTTCTATTCAACCGCATTGGTATGAATCTTGGATTGGCGGTATTTTATATAGTGGAATTATTTTGTTATTAATTTTATTTCTAAACTTCCGACAAAAGCGAAAACTTAAAAAGCAAGCATTAAAACTAAAAGCAGAAAAGGAAAAGGAATTGGAATCAGAACGTATCCGATCTAAAAATAAGACGCTTGAACAAGAATTATTGTACAAATCAAAAATGCTCGCCAATAGTACCATGACGCTGATTCAAAAAAATAAGATGCTGAATCAGGTGAAAGATTTTATTCAAGAAGAAGCCAACAGCGGTTCGGTGAAGGGTTTGAAAAAACAGAAGATTTTTAACCTCATTGACCGAAATATCAACAGTGATCAGGATTGGGAAATCTTTGAAAAAAACTTTGCTGCTGTTCACCGTGATTTTTTAGATACGCTCCAAGCTAATTTTCCAGATATGACCGCCGGAGAACTTCGCCTCGCCGCTTACATTCGTCTCAACCTCTCTTCCAAGGAAATTTCACCCCTCTTAAATATTTCTCTTCGCTCTGTCGAGAACAAAAGATACCGTCTTCGCAAACGCATGAACGTTTCTAAAGAAGATAGCCTCAAAGATTACTTGATGAGGTTGTAATTTTAGATTCCCCTTCTTTTTTTAATTATAATTTTTCAATATAAAGATATAACTAATTGATTATAAAAAATTTATATATTTAATTTAAAATGAAAAAAAATTGATTTTTTTAATAGAAAAATGCAATGATGAGTTAATTGTGAGGTGCAAAAAAGCAAGATAAAGAGCGATTTAGAAATATTTATCCTAAAAACCCTATAAATTTGCAAAGCATTACTCACGTTGAAACAACTTGGAACTGAAAGCAAACCATTTTCTATAAACGTTACAATGAATACTTACAATAACTACTTTTTTTAAAATTCTGTGCTTTCCAATTCTAAGTTTTTCTTCTGGTACTTAACTAATTAATGAAATACCAAATTGTATGAAACAACACTTCTACTCGTACTGGACTGTATACCTACTTATGTTTTTGGGTAACCTTTCTTTTGCTCAAAAAAACACGTTTACAGGAATTGTTACTGATGGGGAAACTAAAGAACCATTGATTGGCGTTACCATTCTAGTGAAAGGAACTATCACGGGCACGGCTACCGAATATGATGGTTCTTACGAAATCCAAGCCAATTCTGGCGATACTTTACAATTTAGTTATACTGGTTTTCAGCCCCTTTCATTTCCACTTGGCGTTAGTTTGGTCAATGATGTAAATCTTGATACAGATAGTGAAATTCTGGATGAAGTCGTGGTCATTGGCTATGGAACGATTCGAAAAAGTGACCTGACAGGTTCGGTCTCCAGCGTAAAATCTGAAGATCTGATTAAAGTTCCTGCATCCAATGCAGTGCAAGCTTTACAGGGAAAAGTAGCTGGATTACAGATTTTAAGTACCAGTGGTAATCCTGGTGCAGACCCAGTTGTGCGGCTGCGAGGAGTGACTACTTTAAATAACAATAATCCGATTGCAGTGATTGATGGGGTGATTACGGATGTTGGGGCAATTTCCTTGCTGAATCCGAATGACATTGCCTCTATGGAGGTTTTGAAAGATGCATCAGCTTCCGCAATTTATGGGTCGCGAGGTGCAGCGGGAGTCATTATTGTGACGACTAAAAAAGGAGTAAGTGGCGAAAATCGAATTAGTGTTTCTATTGAACGCAGCGTAGAATCGGTTGCGAATCGCATTGATGTGATGACGGGTCGCGAATTTGCAACGTATCTCAATGTAATTACGCCAGGTACCTATAACAATCTAGACGTATTGCCAGAGACCGATTGGCAGGATTTGGTTTTTCAAGAGAATGCTACAATCACTAACGCCAATTTATCTATTAGCGGTGGTTCTGAAAAAGCAACTTATTACTTCGGTTTGGGCTATTTTGGACAAGAAGGTGTATTGCCAAAATCTGGCTTAGACCGTTTAACCGGAAAGCTAAATACTGGTTATAATTTATCAAAAAATATCAAAGTCGGATTGGATTTTTCTGTCCAGTTAAGTGAAAAAGACAATGCGCCGGGCGTAATTAATACTTCTTTGCAGGCTTGGCCAATTGATACGCCTTTTCAAGCGGACGGTGAAACATTTGCGGAAGTAAATGGTGGAAATCCTTTAGCAGCTATCGAATTTACCAATAGTACGACCAAACGGTTGCGCAGTTTGGGTAACTTGTATGCGTCGATTAATTTCTTAAAAGTTTTTACGTTTAAATCAAGCGTACAATTTGATTACGATGAAGGTAAATCCCGAAATTTCAGCCCGAAATTTTTCGTCGGTCCTTTGCAGCAAAACGAAATGAACGATTTATCTTACAATATAGGTACGGGTACTTCCGTCATTTATGAAAATACCCTGTCCTACAATCAGGATTTGGGCAAACATGGGATTTCGGCTTTGGTCGGTTATTCGGCACAAGATGCCCGAAATGAATTTTTAAATGGTCGCACCGAAGGTTTATTGCGCGAGAGCGAGTTATTTCGTTATCTCAATTCTGGACAAGAAGAATTTGAACGGGTTGATAATAATTTCGGACGTTCTACTTTGATTTCTTATTTGGGTCGAGTAAATTACAATTTCGATAGCCGATACTTATTCACCGCTTCGCTTCGACGCGATGGTTCAAGTAAATTTGGTCCAGAAAATAAGTACGGTAATTTTCCAAGTGCAGCTCTTGGTTGGAATGTCCACAATGAAGGTTTTTTTGCCAAAGGCGGTATTTTAAATCGCCTGAAAGTACGCGGTAGTTGGGGGATTATTGGAAACGAAAAAATTGATGGTAATGCCCAATATGCTTTAATCGTTCCAGGTACAGATGCTGTTTTCGGAGAAGATGAAGGACAAGTACCGGGCGCAACTTTTCAGGGTGGTGGCAATCCATTATTGAAATGGGAGGAAACTCGTCAAATCAATATCGGGGTAGATTTGGGTTTATTGGAGGACAAATTAATAATTGAAGCAGATTATTATGTCAAAAAGACCGATGACATTCTTGTACCCTTAGAACCAATTGGTTACACAGGAATTGGCTCATTTAGAAGTATTTTTTACAATGCCGCCAATGTAGAAAATAAAGGCTTTGAATGGAATGTTTCTTACCGCAACAGAGTTGGGGAAATTTCTTATCGCGTTGGCTTTTTGGGAACGACAGTTCAGAATAAAGTGACAGATATTGGGCAAGGTCTGGGTGCAGATTCCTTATTAGTTGGTGGAAATTTAGGAAATGGACAACGAGTATCACAAACTACCGTAGGTCAACCAATCGGTTATTTCTTTGGTTATGAGGTGGAAGGTGTTTTTCAAACACCCGAAGAATTAGCCAGTAATGCGTCATTTTTTGGACAAGAAGTGGGCGATTTACGTTACCGTGATATCAATAATGATGGCGTTATCACTACGGGTGATCGAACGATTATTGGTAGCTCTATTCCAGATTTCATCTACGGTTTTAATATAGAAATTGGTTATAAATCTTTTACCCTGTCCGCTGATTTTCAAGGACAAATGGGAAATGAAATTTATAATGGGAAACAAGCCGTTCGCTCCACAACTTTAAATTACGAAGATAAATATAACAACTTTTGGAACGGTCCAGGTACTTCTAATACTACGCCAAGACCTTCAAATACGGGTGGAAATTTCTTGCCTTCAGAATACTATATAGAGGACGGCTCATTTTTCCGATTGCGAACCTTGACTTTAAATTATTCCTTGCCATCAAACTTAACCCAAAAGTTGAAAATCAACAATTCCAACATTTACGTGCGGGCGACCAACTTGTTTACCGCAACTGATTATACAGGATATTCACCAGAAATTGGAGCAGGAAGTGCCGTAGATGGAGTAATTGACCGAGGTGTTTATCCAGTAACTAGAGCATTTACGGTAGGTTTGAATGCTAATTTTTAAAAGCCACAAAATCACTAAATAAAAAAGTGAAATCCAGAAAATTAGGTAGTAGATACCTTTAGGGTATCCGTTACCTGAATAACTAAAAAATATGAAAAATACACTTCCAATCATAGCTTTTCTAAGCATTCTCTTCTTCGCCGCTTCGTGCAGCGATGATTTTTTAGAGCAACCGCCTCGTTCCGCATTAACAGTTGGTTCTTTTCCAGCTACGCCAGATGATGCTTTTTTGGCAATTAATGCTGCATACAATATTAATCGAACTTGGCAAATTGCCACGGGAGGTTATCCAATTTTGGATTTTATGGCGGATGATTTGGTTAAAGGCAGTAATCCTGGCGATGGAATAGACGTGGCGGTTTACCAAAACTTTACGCATACGCCTACCGAAATTAGTGCAGAACGTTGGTACAAAACGGTTTATGAAGGCATTCGACGAGCGAATTTGGTGATAACTGTAGTGCCAGATATTGAAATGGATAATGTGCTGCGCGACCGATATGTAGCGGAAGCTCGATTCTTGCGCGCTTACCATTATTCTTCTTTGGTACGTGGCTATGGAGCGGTACCAAAAGTCACTCAGATTGACCCTCCTTTAACTTTAGGACGCACGGAAGTACAAGAAATTTTAGACGAAATCGTTTACCCTGATTTGGAATTTGCCATCAGCATTTTACCCGAACGGTCAGAATACGCACCTGAAGATTTAGGACGGGCAACTAAAGGCGCAGCTCGTGGAATATTAGCAAGAACGAAGCTATTTTATGGCGAATTTCAAGATGTGGAAGCACTGACTCAAGATATTATTGAATCAAATGAATATGATTTAGTACCTGATTTTTCAGAAATTTTCCCAGAAGCTAACGAGTTTAATCAAGAATCTATTTTTGAAATTTCTGCACGAGTAGGAGAATTTAATGACGGTGGAAATCAATATGGCAATACCGTAGGCGTACGTGGAAGTCCTAATAAGGGCTGGGGTTTTGGTCGTCCTGCCTATTCTTGGATTATAGAAATGGAAGATCAAGAAGACCCACGTTTAGAACCTTCAATTCTGCGTTTAGGAGAAGTAATTGACGGCATTACGATTGCTGGAGATGCTTCAACGCCCGATGAAACTATCATAGATGGAGAAATCGTAGAAATCGAAGTTTATATCCAAAAAACATGGATGCCCGGAGCAGATGGTTTGACGTCTTGGGGGCACAATCGACGCATTATTCGCTATGCAGACATCCTGTTAATGCACGCTGAAGCACTGAATGAAAACGG
>JBLHWU010000157.1:0-15611 GCA_047629355.1 Saprospiraceae bacterium
ATTTAGACAGGGCAAATTTCCCTCATTTTTCACTTGAAATCAGTCAAAGTATCAACAATTATCCTTCTTTCAAGTAAAAACTGAGAAAAATTATCCACTGTCTAACTTATCGGACTTATTATTTTATTGTTACTAAGTCATTTCAAGAAAAGTAATTATTGGAAAAATTAGAACTCATTCGAGTAGGGTTTTATCCCGATTCAGAAGGTGATGTTGATAATTTTGCTGTCTTTGATTATTCCCTTAAAATTGATGGTGAATATGGCAATTATGTTTTAGTTATTATGACGAATGAGAAAGGCCAACTTAGCCATCTTACATGGGAGAGTTAAAAATAGTACTTTTGAATTTTTAAAAATAATACCTCATTTTTAACTCAAAAATTCTATATTTGCCAACTTTGAAATCTGGCTAAAGGCTAATTTAATCGTCTTAGTCAACTCAATCAACTCAATCAACTTAATTCAACGAATCTATGAGTAACGAAAAAATTATCTTTTCGATGGAACGAGTCACCAAGACTTATCCACCGAAAAAACAGGTTTTAAAAAATATCTACCTTTCCTTTTTCTACGGCGCAAAAATTGGTGTCTTGGGTCTGAATGGCTCGGGTAAGTCGTCTTTGCTGAAAATTATTGCAGGCATTGATAAGAATTATGAGGGGAAAGTGGTTTTTGATGCCGATTATAAAATTGGTTATTTGGAGCAAGAACCGAAGTTGGATGAAAACAAAACGGTTCGGGAAGTCGTCGAAGAAGGCGTGCAAGATGTGGTGGATTTGATGAAGGAATACGAGGCAGTTAACCTCAAGTTCTCTGAGCCAATGAGCGACGATGAGATGAATAAGCTCATTGAAAAACAAGGAGAACTCACGGAAAAATTAGACCACGTTAACGCTTGGGAAATTGACCATAAGTTGGAAACAGCGATGGAATCTTTGCGTTGTCCGCCGAGTGATCAGCCTGTAAGTGTATTGTCAGGTGGAGAGCGACGTCGGGTGGCTTTGTGTCGATTGTTGTTGAGTAATCCTGATATTTTATTGCTGGATGAGCCAACGAATCACTTGGATGCGGAGAGTGTGCATTGGTTGGAGCAGTACCTGAAAAGCTTTGCTGGGACAGTAATTGCAGTGACGCATGATCGTTATTTCTTGGATAACGTAGCGGGTTGGATTTTGGAATTGGATAGGGGAGAAGGCATTCCTTGGAAGGGGAATTATTCTTCTTGGTTGGAGCAGAAATCCGACCGTTTGGAGCAAGAAGAAAAAGGAGAATCGAAACGACGCAGGACTTTGCAGCGGGAGTTGGAATGGGTGAAAATGTCACCAAAAGGACGGCGAGCGAAAGGGAAAGCGCGGTTGAATGCCTATGATAAATTGCTGAACGAAGAAGGCAAAGAGAAAGAAAAGAAATTGGAATTATTCATTCCGCCGGGCGAACGATTGGGAGATGTCGTGATAGAGGCAGAAGGGTTGAGCAAGGCGTACGGTAATAAATTATTGTTTGAAAACTTGACCTTTTCGATTCCTAAAAACGGGATTGTTGGAGTCGTTGGTGCGAATGGTGTGGGTAAAAGTACGCTGTTTAAAATCATGATGGGCAAGATTGAACCAGACAAAGGAACGATTAAAATTGGGGATACTGTGAAGGCTTCATATGTTGACCAAAGCCACGAAGATTTGTTGCCAGAGAAAACGATTTTTGAAGTAATTTCTGGGGGCAACGATATTATGACTGTTGGAAATATGGAGTTCAATGCACGAGCCTACATTTCCAAATTCAACTTTGCGGGTAGCGATCAACAGAAAAAAGTCGGCGTACTGTCGGGTGGAGAGCGTAATCGAGTACACCTCGCGATGACATTGAAGGACGGTGGTAATTTAATCCTACTGGATGAGCCGACCAATGATATTGATGTCAATACGCTGCGAGCTTTGGAGGAAGCGATTGATAGTTTTGCGGGTTGTGCAGTAATTATTTCTCACGACCGTTGGTTTATTGACCGTTTGGCAACGCATATCTTGGCTTTTGAAGATGATAGTCAGGTAGTATTTTTTGAAGGGAATTACTCGGATTATGAAGTGGCGAGGAAGGAGCGATTGGGCGATGTGGAGCCACGGCGACCAAGGTTTAAGAATGTGATTAACTAGAGGCGGCGCATGGAGATTATAGTAATCTTTAGTTCTGCAAATCTTTAATATTTTTCCAATAGAGCTTGGAGGTTCGAGAAACCTCCAAGCTCGGAAAATACTCGCTGTTTGGAGCTTTCGGTAGAAGCTCCAAACAGTTTTTTTTATTAATTTTGAATTTATGTTACTATAAAAATCAGCCTGTTTTTACTTTAAGATTTCCTTTTAAAAATGAAAATCCCACCTAATAACAACAAAATCCCTCCTAAAGCAAAACCCCAATAATTCCTTCCTTTCTCCTCAAAATCCAACCTCTTCATATTCCCAACTGGCACAAACGACGCCCAATACAGCGGGTGCGCTCGAAAATCTTGATTGTTTTCCAAAAAGCTCAACTTAGCTTGCTGTAAAGCGGCATCTTTCGTCATGCCACTTTCAATATTTTTATAAAAGGCAGGCATCAATTCGAGAGAAGATTTATCATCTAATTTCCAAAGGGTGGTCACTATACTTTGCGCGCCAGCGTAGAAAAACCCACGCGCCAAACTAACGATGCCTTCTCCTCGTTGAAACTCACCAATCGCTGTTTCACAGGCACTTAGCACGACCATTTCGGCTGCCAAGTGCAAATTGTAAAGGTCTTTAACATAAATAATATCAGTGGTCAAACTATCCGAATCTTGGTAAAAAGCGAGGTAAGAATAATCGCCCGTTTGGTCATTGGCGACGCCGTGGCTGGCAAGGTGAAGAATGCGATATTGGTGCGCAAATTTCATGAAATTCTCGACGGTTGCCTCTTCATTTAAAAAGCCTTTGCCTTGCATTATTTTCAAAATCTGTACAATTTCTCGGCGGTTGAATTTTAAATTTCCAAAGCCAGCCGACCGCGAAAGTAAAGTATCTGTTCCCATAAAATTGGGCGCAAAACCCGCAAAATTTTCACTCGCCAGCATCCGTTCTGTCCGCAATAATTGTTGCCAATGCGTTGCCGAATAATTATAGCTAATCGAATGCTTTTTTAACAAATAAGGATACTTGTGAAAATTCATATTCGACTCTTTCACGGGAGTCGTCAAGAGGGCTTCAAACGGCAAATAACCAAGCATGCCGCCCGGGATAATGAGCAGATTTTTGCCTGTCACATATTTTTCAATAGGCACAATCAATAACTCATGCAATTCACTGGCGATATTGGCATATTTCAATTTCAAAAAAGCGGCATCCGGTCGAGCAGGATAGTAAAAATAAATACCCGTTCGCATTTCCTCCACCCAAGCTTCGAGTGGAAAATCTTTGACCATCGGAATGACCTGAAAATTATCTTGAGTAATGACAAAAATGTACAAGTATTTATCACCGACAAAGTACTCGACCATGACTTGATTACCCGTCAACAATTCTGTCTGAATATCCTTTACTGAAACACTCTGCCCCGCATACTTCAACTCATAAAAACGCGGAAAACTATCCGTAAACATCTGCAATAGCGAATGATGCTGGTTTTTTAAATCAAATATTTGATTGGTGAAGGAATTAAGCCGTTCTTCGTCAACTTTCGCGCCTTTTTGTTGCTCCTCAAATCGTAATTTCTCCTGTACCGCAATGTCAATTTTTAACTGATTCTCCAACTGTAATAAGCTATCTGGAATGCCCGAAAATGCCGTCGCATCTATTGTATTCAAAGCTTCTACTAAAAGCGTATTGTTACTTTTTTCAGCAATATCGAAGGCACGGTGAAGATATGTTACTTGGTCCGTCGCTTTATATAAGTCATAATTGACCTTGATGGCATCTTCATAAATGCTGAAATAATTGTCCAGCAAACTCTGCTTCGACCCTGGTTCGGTAAACGAAACTTTGATGCTATCCATCAACTGAAATGCCTCATTATAGATCTCCTCTGCTTCGAGCAAATGCACTAAGTAATTCTTGTTTTGCTCATCATCTTGTAGCAGTCGGGCTTGCGTTTGTAAAATTTTCAACAGTTCTGTCAATGAAATAATACCATCCAAACCACCACGTTCGTGATAGCCAACCGCTTCGTAAGCTTTGTTTAAATATCGTTGAGATTGTCGAAGATTATTTGGATAACAAGCTGCCAAGTTTCGATAAATTTGCGCAACTTCTGGATGTTTTGGATTGTACACTTTTTGACTAATTGTCAGTGCTTTGCGAAAGTTGTTGGTGGCTAAATCATACTTCTTTTGACCTAAATGAATCTTGCCAATTTGCAAATGATTTTGTAAAATAGTAGGATGAGATTCCTTCTTATAAATCTCCATATTAATGGCTAACGCTTTTTCATATTCGTTTAAAGCTGCTTTCCAAAAACCAATTTTTTCTTGTAATTTTCCAATATCTTGATAAGAATCTGCCAATTCATTGGGATAGAGTTTCTGATTTCCTAAGCGAATTTTTAAGGCTTTACTCATCCAAAATTCAGCAGCGTCTAAGTCGTTTTTCAAGAGGTAACAATTGCCAATATAATTTTGTGTTCGAGCAATCATCATTCGCTTCGGAGTCAACTTTTTAGTTCGTATCGACAAAGACTTTCGAAAATATAAAAGCGCTTTATTAAAATCGCCCATTTGAGATAGGTAAAGTCCAAAATTGGAATAAATTGCTGCTAATCGGGCTTGATTTTTAGTTTCATTTTTTTTGAAAATATCGATCGCTTTCTGAAAAACTTTCGCCGCTTCTCGATAATCTCCTTTGGCTTGATAAACCGCGCTAATGTTATTGAAGTGATCACCAAAGCTTACGTGATTAGGAGGCTTGTTCTTCAAAATAATTTGATAAGAAGAATCAGCATAGCGCAGAGCTTTTTCATATTCGCCTGTTTTATGATAAAATTCTACCAGATTAAAATAGCCTCCATAAAATTTAACATGTCCAGCAGGAAAACGGCTGCGTTTATAATCTAACGCATTTTGATAATAATCTTCTGCTACTTCTAGTTGGTTGATTCTCCCAAATAAAATACCCAAATTCACCATACAATCCCCTACACGAGGATGTCCATTGCGTTGGCGAATGTCCATTTCTATCAAAAAATGTGCTTCTGCTTTTTTATATTTTTCCTGTGCCATGTAAACGAGAGCACAGCCACTGTAGGCATTCGGCAAAATCGTTGTCGTTTCGTCAAAGTATTTTTTTGCGTGATTTAGACCTAATTCAACGTAGGTCTGCGCTTTATTTAGCTGCCCTGACTTCCGGAGAAGAGACCCTAAGCGACGATAGCTATGATATATTAAATCTTGGTGTTTTAATCGATTGTTTTTTAAAAATGATAGTCCATCTAATTCATAATCAATGGCTTCTTTCAGCTTGCCAGTATACTTTAGCGTATCGGAAGGATGCCAAAATTGAATACCTAACTTCAGTGAATCCACTTGATAGATATTTTGGGACAAACAAAGCGATGCCCAAAAAAGTAGTGGAAATAATAAAATTGGTAATCTGCTCATTATTTTATTCCTAAGTTTTTAAGTAGGTGACTCAAAATATATTGATAATAATAACAAAGGGAGTTTAAGGGATAAAAGTGGTTTGTAAAAATCACTTTTATCTTTCAAAACCCAACCCGCGCTGCTGCAGGTAGCGCGCAATATATTTTTCAGGAGCGAGAAAATTGCAAATTATCTCACTCCTGAAAAATCAAAATAGTTACGGTCACCTACTTAGGAACGCGAAAAGAATAAAGTTACATTTTTGAGAGAGCGTTTTTGTTTCTAGTTTTTGCTTTGAAAGTGCGATTTATGTTGATATAATGAGCATTTTCAAAGTGAAAAATAGGAATCAAATATCCTGTCAAAAAAGTAACTTTATTGATTTCGCGTTCCTTAGTGCAACAACAGCTTCTGTTATAATTTTTTCAAATCAACATAAACTGGTAAATGGTCGCTATATCCACCAAAATATCGTGGGCCACCATACGTTCTACTTGGTGATTGTCCGTATTTCTTATCCGTGTACATCATCCAATCCTGCTGGAAAACGGTGGCATTGATGACCAACCAGCCATTGTGTCCTGCCTCCAAATTTCGGGTAACAATAATCTGGTCAAGCATGTTCCAATTCCCTCTATACCTATACGAACCCTTGCCTTCAATATCCAAATTTGCCATACAATTTTTCAAATCTGCCGTGACGATTTCGCGCGTCACTTTGTAACTGGCATTGAGTCCTTTTTGCAAACTATTATTTTCGGGTTCATCATTAAAATCACCCATCAAAATCAGGCTGGCAGCAGGATTGGCTTGCAACATTTCATCTACTTTTTTACGAACTTGCTGTGCTACATACATTCGTTTAGGCTCGCTTTTTTCCAAACCACCACGTCGGGAAGGCCAATGATTGACAAAAATAGTAACGGGCAAATCTTGCAACCTTCCAGTGACCACCAACACATCGCGCGTCGTATAGTCTTCTACGATTTCTTTTGGAAAATTAATCTCAATTTTCTCTACTTTTTCGACTTTAAACGCCTTTTTTTGATACAACAAGCCAACATCAATGCCTCTAAAATCCGGCGAGTCAAAATGCACCACACCATAATCGTGCTTTGCCATCGACTTGTGCTTACACCAATCTTGCAAAACGGTTGCATTTTCCACTTCCGAAACTCCCAGAAGTGCGGGGAATTCCATGCCCTCGACCACTTGAGTAAGATGGTCTAATTTCTCTTGATAACGTTCTGGTGTCCATTGTTTTTTGCTGGTCGGCGTGAATTCTTCATCTCTGGTTTTTGGGTCGTCTTTGGTGTCAAATAGATTTTCAACGTTATAAAAAGCAATTCGATATTCATTGGAGGATGAACTCGTTAGCGGAGATTTCGTTTTACAATTTGTAAAAAATAAAATTGAGAATATGAGGAGAATGGTGCTTGTTTTTTTCATTCAATAGATATTTTGAAATATTATTTTGATTAAACTATTTTTCAACGTAGGGGGGAACCTTGTAGTCGCCCAATGTACTGATAATCGAAATGTTGGGCGACTACAAGGGTGCGCCCTTACAAATGACATTCTTAGTTCGATACCAAGTCTGTTTAACAGACGATGCAAAAGTAGCTAAAAAAGGTGAGATTTTAATTTAAGGTAACTAGCTGATTAATAGTTATTTATGGGGTTGTCGGAATCTATTTAACTAATAGTTCTAAAATTTCTCCACAATTAACAAAAGAACTGTCTTCACTTTCGCGAATACCATCTTCAATTGTTTTATCCATCGAAAGTGCATTTTCGTTGATAAACATTCCTAAATTGTGAATGCAAAACCTCTGGGTATTTTGAATATTTAGTTCTCCTTCATTCATCATTGTTCCAATATTTATCAGCCCCAAACTGCTGCAAAAAATGCCATCAATTGTCAACTGTCCGAAGGCTGTAATCGTGAGTTTTGCACCTGATTTGATTTCCAATTGTGCAATATCATTGACTGCCTCAGAAATGATAGGGAAGGGATTGTTTTTTGAAAAATGAGCGGAAATGACTACTAAATCTTTCCAGCCGGGCACTTTTCCGTTACTCCAGTTTTGTGGCAGATTCCAATCGCATTCCATACCAGGAAAGCCACCTTTCCAAAAAACTTTGGACGCATGAATTCCTTCTGTTATAGGAAAAGGGTGTAAAAGAGAAGGTATTGTTTTCATCTTATACAGTTTTCGGCTATAGGTGTTATAAAAATAGTTAGAACGAGATTTATCTAATCGCATTACATAGGGTTTTCTATTAAAATCGCGGATGACAACCTGATTTTAGAATGATTACGAGAATGTTATTCTAAACTTAAAAAGGAGGTGAATGATGATTAGTTATGAAAGCACCAATACTTATAAGCGACCGTAGAACAGGTATTTATAAAGGCGTAAAGGATTATTTTCTTGAAAACCATTCTCAATAGGGAGGTGCTTAATTTTCTGCAAATTTCGCACCAAAAGTTAACTTATTGAATTGCTGGAGAGAAAAAATAACAAATTAGGAAAAGCATAATTTAGGGGGTAATCGACATAAAATGAGACACATGTGTACCGCAAACTTCCAGTTCGCTTAAGTTATAGAAACTAATTTATATACAGAATCTACTGACATTATGGGCGCAAACTGGCACTTTGCGGTACACTCAAAAAATAAAATTATATTTTACCATACAATTCTCCACCTTTCGCAAATAATTTATCTACTCGCTGACTCACCTTATCATCTTTAATCAACGGTGGCGCATGATGTGGCTTTATCCGTGCATCAATGACTAAGGACCCGCGACAGCCCCAATGTTTGTGTTCAATAAAGCTATCAACGCCATGAATATCATGTGATGGATTGGCACGGGTGTAGGTTGTCCAAAGGTAATTATTTAGGTTTTTAGCCGTAAAGTTACTGTCATCAACCATTAAAATCAACGGAATATTTTTTAAATCCATTCCTTTCAAATGTTCGGTCAATGTTGCTGCATCCGTGTTATTTTTAGAATATTTAGGCGCATTGATGGCAAGTATGCCTTTTTGTGCAAACTGTGGATTGGAAAAACCTGTTGGTAGAGAAAAGTTGGAGGGTAAATCAGTTGTCAATTCCCGCTGCTTTTCGCCACAGCAAGCCACGACCACTTTCGACCCTGCATTCCAACCGTCGCCCGAATAATCAAGCGTATCCATCGTGGTTTTAGTTTGAAAGTGTAAATCTCTTGTCCAATCCACTCGTTCTAAAACATGGTTGAAAAAGTAAGGAATGTCATCGGCGGTCAAATTTTCATCATCGCCTTCGGCAGCAATAAATAGAAACTTGGCTAAAGTCGTTTGTCCTTTTCCTAAAATGTGGTTGGCTTGCGTTAAAATTTCCTCCGGTTTTCGTTCCCGAAACGGCATATATCGCTCACTACCAATCGCCAATAATAATGGATGAACACCAGCTGCATCAACTGCATTAATCTCAAGCACACCTGGAAATTCTTGCGTCAACAAAGGCGCAACCAACTTGTGAATCATATATCCAAAACTGGAATCCTCCGCCGGCGGTCGCCCAACCACGGTGAAATGCCAAATTGCATCCTTACGGTGATATACATTTTCAACTTCCATCACTGGAAAATCATGCGCCAAACTATAGTATCCTAAGTGGTCACCAAACGGGCCTTCTCGCTTTTTGACTCCTTTTTTAATAATCCCCGTAATCACAAAATCTGCATCCGAAGAAATCGCCTGACCGTTGACCATTTTATATCGAAATCGCCGGTTGGCAAGCATGCCTGCAAAAGTCAATTCTGATAATCCTTCGGGCATCGGCATAATCGCAGAGAAGGCATGAGAAGGCAATCCACCAACGAAAACGGAGGACCGAAACGGTTCGTCAGTCTTGTTGTATTCCGTGTGATGCACGCCAATGCCGCGATGTAATTGATAATGCAAACCAATTTCTTTGTTCTGAACGTAGTCATTTCCAGAAAGTTGAATGCGGTACATGCCCAGATTGGATTGCATGATGTTGTTATTGTTCGGCGGCAAAGTGAATACTTGCGGTAAGGTCACAAACGCTCCGCCGTCATCTTTCCACGACTTAATTTGCGGCAATTGGTCAATGGTCGTTTTGGCATACATCGACGGTGCACCAAACCAACTTTTCATTGGCAAAGCGGTCAATGCCGTGAAAGGCGCAGATGCATATTTTAGAGGGTTTTTTAGAAAATTAGTCGGGTCAGCCTTTAGCTCAACAACTTTTTTGACGTTTTCAAAGGTCTTTCTAAAAATAAAATCCGTGCGCTCCTTTGTCCCATATAAATTGGACAAAGCATCGAATGGACTTCCTTTCACATTTTCAAAAAGCAGTGCTGGCCCGCCTGCATCATACACACGACGGTGCACTTCTGCCATTTCTAAATTAGGGTCCAATTCCGTTTTTATGCGAATGAGTTTGCCGTGTTTCTCTAAATCGTTGGCGCAGTGTCGAAGGCTTTTATACATCGTTGAATTGTTATTTTATTACTTACTGAGGTTGGTTTTGCAATAATAGGGAAATTTTGCATTTTAAACAGGCGTTTGAAAAATGAGTTTTTGAAATAATAAACTTTGTTAGTTTTTTACATTTTTTGAACAAATACTTAGCTAAAATTTGGGGCATAAAGCGACTTTCCCTGTCTTTAAATAACTTCTCAATTGCTTATTTCTAAACAACTATAACTCCTCAATAAATGCCAATTTCACACCCTGATATTTTGCCTTCTTCAACTCCCGCTGCATATTTTTAATCGTCTCAATCGGTCCTTGGTCAAGCGCCATATTCACCATCCAAGCGGGAATGCTACCAGCCGGGTCTGATTTTAAAAAATACTCAATTTTGACCCGACCATCCTTTTGTGGGTACAAATTCCATTGAATATCCAAGGTCGTAATTCGTACTAAATCCTCCAAATTATTCTTTTTCCAATGCGCACTACTGACGGTGGCGCGAACGATTTTAGTGTCCCGTTCTTGCCAAAGTTTGCTGTAGCCAACGAGGTCGCGGTCACTTATGGGCCACGGGAAATCCATTCGATTGTAATAATAAAAATCGGTTGCGTTGATGCGCTGAATCATCGAAGTTTCAGCGAGTTTATATACCCAGCTGGTATAGTTTGGGACATCATCCAGTAGCTTAACCACACCTGACAGACTGGTTTCGACGTAATAATCCATTCGCAATTCATAAATATCCATATCTGGACTTTCGCGGTAATAAACTTGGATATCATCGCTGTTGCGTTTGAGTATCCAGTCGTTTTGTTGGGTAAAAACGAAAGTAGGAATCATGAAAAATAAAAATGTAAAAGTAAGTTTGGTCATTGTTTGCTGTGCTAAGTTTTGGGTAAAAATAGATTTAAAAATAACTAAACAAAGCCTTTTTCAAATTAACAGCCAATCTCTTCCTTCTGTTCTCTTAAAATTCATTATAATTTTTGAATATTTGCAAAAAAAATAGAGAAATTTTTTTCTAAAGCCCTTAACTAAAACCGAAATTACGATAATATCTCCCAAAAACCGTTGACTAATCTGCTAAAAACTACAAAATCATGAAGCAATACTTAACACTTCTTCAACACATTCTCGACAAAGGAACTACCAAAGGCGACCGCACTGGCACGGGCACAAAATCTGTTTTCGGCTACCAAATGCGCTTCGACCTCAACGAAGGTTTCCCAATGGTAACGACGAAAAAGTTGCATTTGAAATCCATCGTTTACGAGTTGTTGTGGTTTTTGAAAGGTGATACCAATGTGAAATATTTACAAGAAAATGGCGTGCGAATTTGGAATGAATGGGCGGATGAAAATGGCGATTTAGGTCCTGTTTATGGCAAACAATGGGTGGCTTGGGAAGCTACGGATGGTACAATCACCAATCAAATTGAGAACGTTGTCAATACTTTGAAAAACAATCCAGATTCACGCAGAATCATTGTGAATGCTTGGAATGTGGGTGATTTAAAAGACATGGCATTGACGCCTTGTCATGCCTTGGTGCAGTTTTATGTGGCAGATGGAAAGTTGTCTTGTCAATTGTATCAAAGGTCTGCGGATTGTTTTTTGGGCGTACCGTTCAACATTGCTTCTTATGCCTTATTGACGATGATGATGGCACAAGTTTGTGATTTAAAATTGGGGGAATTCATTCATACTTTTGGCGATGCCCACTTGTATTCTAATCATTTGGAACAAACGAATTTGCAATTGTCGCGTGAGCCGAAGAAATTACCAACCATGAAAATCAATCCTGAGGTGAAAGACATTTTTGGGTTTAAATTTGAAGATTTTGAATTGGTAGGGTATGAGGCGTATCCGCATATTAAAGCGAAAGTGGCGGTTTAACAAACAGAGCGTTTGATGGATGAAAACGGCTTTGCAAGAACTGTTTTTATCCCTCAAGACGCACTCCGCCCTACCGTAGGCAGCGCGCTTTTTTTTTGAAGCTCGAAAATTGCAAAATTTTCTCGTTTCTCATTTTTTTAGATAACTTTTGTTGTAATGTGTTGGGTCACTACGATTTTAGAAATATTTCATCCTCTCCGCAACAGCTTAAACTCCCGAAACCATCTCGCCAATTGTTCATCGTAATGATGCGCCGCATAGCCAGAACCATTATAAAATCGAGCGACCGCTTTGAAATCGTCCTCTGTTGGATTCATTTTAGAAACTACAGGTCGAGTCCTTGAACTTAGCGTCAAAAATCGCCCAATTGACATTACTTGTTCTGATAAAGGGGCGGTAAATAAAGCTTGTGCCGATGCTGCGTCAACTCGCTTATAATTGAAACCCATAATCTGTCCCAGACCAAAACTCATCGACCGATACCGCAATTCTGTAAAAGACGTATCTGGATGTCGTTCCACAAATTTTGTCAACCAATGCTGCTCAAAACGCGGTCGCACGACGCCAGCTGTCTCCTGCCGAATGATGGCAAGTATCCATTCTGGCTGAATTTCAATATTTCGAGTTGTTCTTTCTTGAATGATTTTGGCGGCGTTTTCAGCAAGTTCGCCATACTTCTCATTTATTTTTCTACAACTCAACAATTGTCGATTGTACAAGGCATTTAATTGAAAAATGGCCTCATCAAAACTACCGCAATTGACTGCATTGGCATCAATTGCCGCTCTAGAAACCGTTAACAATTTTTCTAAAATAGGAATGGTTAAATGAATATCAGGAATAGACGTGATGCGTTTTCGGGCTGACCGCCAATTACATGGATACGCTAAAGTCGCGCGATTAATTTCATTTTCAGATAGTTCATTTTCATGAATAAACTGCGCCAAAGCCCGATTCGTTCCACGTCCAAAATCACCATCAATCGCAAACGCACCCGATGAAGAAGTAGAATAGCCCAGAAAAATAAGTAGTCGTTGAAAAGCACGGATGGAATTTTCTCCCGCTGATTTTCGATTGAGGGTCAAGTCGCCACGTTCGAGTCGTTTAAGGTCTTTTTCCCATTGTGGCTCGACGTTTGGTGGGTTGACAATCTTTTGAATTTGAGGGTCGTGAATTAAATTAAGCATAGCTTTTCATCTTGAAAATTTGGTGAATAAGCAACAAGGTAGCTCTAATTTTTTGAAAATAAACCAATTATTTCTTTTAAATAAATTCTTCTGAAAATAGGAATCGAATTGTTTTTAACCTGCTAAATACTGGGTAACAAAAGTCTATTCGAATCTTCGTCAGAGGGAGTTTGAGGGATAAAAACGGTTTTTGAAAAACCGTTTTTATCCCTCAATACCCACTCGCGCTGCCGCAGGTAGCGCGCATTGTATTTTAAGAAGCGAGAAAATTGAAAGATTTTCTCGCTTCTTAATTTTTTAGCAACCTTTTGTTACCATTTACTACTTCATGCGGAGTTAAACTTGGTCATTTTTATGAAAAATCGACCATTTTTAAAATCTGTTGAGCTTTTAGTTAATAGCCAGTGTTATTGAAGAATTTTTAAAGGGAAACTATCGAAAAAAGACGGTTATAAAATTATCGAATTAATTGTTACGAGTTCCTTAAATGGTACTAAACCTTCCCTGACTTTTGTCCTTTAAAAGTCTTTCCTTTATTTAATTCCTTTTTCAAATAACAATTATCGCAATATGCGGTTAGCTTTGCATTACTTTAGCTATATCATAAAAATAACAAATATAATGCGTAATTGTACTTTACTCTTTTGCTTTCTTGCCTTTTTAGGACAATCCTTTGCACAAGCTCATGACCACTTAGGTCCTTGTGGCGTTGAACAGCCTGGTTTGCAAATGGACCATGCCTGGTTGCGGGATTATCAGCAAAATCCTGATAAATACCCAATGCCTGAAGATGCGGACTTGATTATTGCTGCTTTGCAGGTGCACAATATGGGGAACGATGATGGCAGTGGACATTTTCCTTGGATTTCTATGTTGAATGCCTTGTGTCAGTTACAAGAAGGCTTTGAGGATTCAGACATTCAATTTTATTTGACCAATGGAGTCAATTATATCGAAAATACCGCATGGAATAACCACGAAACTTTCGGTGTGGGTAGCCAAATGATGAATCAAAGTCAAGTAAACAATATGCTAAATACGTTCATCGCAACAGAAGCAGCGGGCAATTGTGGCTACTATTCTCCAGGTGTAGATGCTTGTGTGGTGGCGAAATCTTGTGCAAGTGCGAGTGACGATACCTGGGCGCATGAATTGGGACATTACTTATCTTTACCGCATACTTTTTTTGGATGGGAAGGTATTGATTATGATCCAGACACGCCGACTTCTAACTATCAGGGGCAAGTTTTTACGTCTATTGAGGAAGTAGATGGGAGCAACTGTTTGTTTGCGGCAGATGGGTTTTGTGATACCTCGGTGGATTTTATCTCTAATCGTTGGAACTGTAACGACGATGGAGAAAATAATACAGATTTTTACGACCCGAATGGCGAAGCTTTTCGAGTAGATGGAACGTATTTTATGTCCTATTCCAATGATATTTGTGCGGCTCGCTTTTCACAAGAACAAACGGATGCGATGCGGGCTAACTTACAATTTCAACGTTCAGAAGTCATTTTGGATGATGTGGAAATTGAGGAAATTGATATGGCGGGTTTCAACCCAATTTTTCCAGTAGATGGCGAAGAGGTAGCTTATAATTATATAAAAATAGAGTGGGAGCCAATCCCTGGTGCAACGCATTATTATGTGGAAGTGACGCGACACCCATTTGATGTAGTCATTGAAAAACGGGTAGTTACGGAGACCGAATTTATTGCAACGACTTTGATTCCAAATAAAAATTACGCTTGGGAAGTTCGTCCGTTTAATTGGGGTTATTTCTGTGCGCCATTTTCTGAAAAACTCTTGTTTACAACCAACGAAACAGTCGGTACAAATGACATTGAAGGCGTTGATGCCGTTCAGATTTTTCCAACGGTTGTTCGCAATGGTGCTGCTTTGAATATTCAATTGGAATCGTCTAATAACTTAGGTGCTGCCGAGATTTCATTGACAAGTTTGACTGGTGTTCGCCACCAAGTAAAGCAAGTGATTATTCAAAATGGTCAAAATCAATTCGCGATTCAGCCAGAAGGTTTGAGTAGTGGTATTTATATTGTTGGTGTGACGACGGATAGTGGTAGCTTTTATCAAAAAGTTGTGGTGCAATAAAATTCTCTTAGCAAGAAGAGTTTGAGGAGGAGAAAGGATTGCAAAAATCTTTTCTCCTCCTCCCTTAGGAATGCGAAATAAATAAAGTTAGATTCTTGAGAGAGCAGTTTTGTTCTCTCTTTTTGCTTTGAAAGTGCGATTTATGTTGATATAATGAGCATTTTTAAAGTGAAAAATGAGGATAAAATATCCTATCAAGAGTCTGGGTTTATTTAATTCGCATTCCTTAGTAAAAACAATTCAATAACTTGGGCCATTATGCTTGTCCTTTTCCCTTTAAAAAAACACAAAAAATAGTTCCGTAACGAAGGCTATGCAACGATTTTTTGAATTCTTTAAAAGAA
>JBLHWU010000158.1:0-15525 GCA_047629355.1 Saprospiraceae bacterium
ACGGTTTTGCAAAACCGTTTTTCTCCCTCAAACTCCCCTCCCGCATTGCCGCAGGCAATGCGTATTGTTTTTTTTGAAGCTCGAAAATCTTATGATTTTCTCGCTTCTCATATTGACCCACACTTTTCACCGTAGAGGCAATAAATTAAATATTTTATGTTGCCCTTTTTTATTCTAAGAAATCCTGAAAAATGGACCATAATGCCAACGATGCTTAATTTTTTAAAATCTCTTAGAATGAAAAATGGCTAGCCTAAAACGTCCAATTTATTAATTGTAATTGCCTTAGTAAAAACGATTTAATAAGTTGGACCATAATGCGCCGTAATTTTTTCTTCTAAAGAATTCAAAAAATCGTTGCATAGCCTTCGTTACGGAACTATTTTTTGTGTTTTTTAGAAGGGAAAAGGACAAGCATAATGGCCCAAGTTATTGAATCGTTTTTACTTAGCGAATTTTAAACTCATTTTTTCTCTTAAAAAATAACCCTGTTTCGAGTGTATTTTTGTCGTAACAAAAGTCACGTTCAACATTTTAAATCATTTTTTATTTTCAAAAATCTTACGGGGGCTTTCGCAGGCAGCGCGCAGGTGATTTTATTAGGAGCGATAAAATTTGCAATTTTCGCTGCTATAAAATCAAAAAAAAGGTTTTTTCCGATACTTATTTTATCTTTCCGTCCAAAACGATATGCCGCCTGCAAAACACATTTTACCCATCATCGTTATCGCCCAATTTTGTTGCACTTCTCTATGGTTTGCAGGCAATGCGGTAATGGATAATTTGGTCAACGATTTTTCTTTGTCGAGTGATGTTTTGGCACATTTGACTTCAGCGGTTCAATTTGGGTTCATTACAGGAACCTTGGTTTTTGCAGTGCTGACTTTAGCCGACCGATTTTCGCCATCAAAGGTGTTTTTTTATAGTGCATTAGCGGGGGCACTTTTCAATTTAGGGACAATTTTTCCAAGCAATACTCTAGCAACATTGATTAGTTGGCGTTTTATGACGGGATTTTGCTTAGCAGGTATTTATCCAGTTGGGATGAAAATTGCCGCTGATTATTTTCAAAAAGGTCTCGGGAAATCACTCGGTTTTTTGGTGGGTGCATTGGTACTGGGAACGGCATTTCCCCATTTATTAAAAGCCTTCGCAACTGATTTGCCTTGGAAGAGTGTATTGATAGCTACTTCGTTGTTGGCAGTGACGGGAGGTGGATTGATTTTGTTATTCGTGCCAGATGGTCCATTTCGAAAAGCGGTACAGAAGCCAGATTTTACGGCGATTTTCAAGGTTTTTCAGAATAGGAATTTTCGGGCAGCAGCCTTTGGCTATTTCGGTCACATGTGGGAATTGTATGCGTTTTGGGCATTTGTACCGATTATGTTGATGAATAAAATGGATGAGGACATTATCAATTTCAATGTGTCTATCTTATCGTTTTTTATCATTGGCTTGGGAAGTTTATCCTGTGTTTTTGGCGGCTACGTTTCTCTATGGTTTGGTGTTAAAAAAACGGCTTTTACAGCTCTGTTGTTATCGGGTTTTTGCTGCATGTTATCGCCTGTTGCTTTCCATGTTTTTAATGAAAATCTTTTTATTGCTTTTCTAATATTTTGGGGCTTGGTAGTTATTATGGATTCGCCGTTATTTTCGACTTTGGTTGCCCAAAATGCTGTCGCTGAAAATAAAGGAACGGCATTGACTATTGTGAATTGTATCGGTTTCTCCATTACGATTATTTCCATTCAATGGGTGAGTTATTTATTGGAAAATTGGGGAATGATAGATGCTTTTGTCGTTCTGGCGATTGGACCAATTTTAGGATTAATCGCATTTATTTCAAATAGAAAAAAAATGGTTGGTGATTGGTAATGATTTATCGAAGATAGTATCGTGTGACAAGAAAAATATTAATTGTCTTATCTGTGAAGCGGATGAATATGAAAAATTAATATTCAATTCCCTTCAGGATTTTTTGAAACTTGCTTCTTTTCCATGGATTTCATTCATGGTTATTAATATTCAATCCTTTCAGGATTATCAAAATTCAAGAAAATTTTCTTGAATCATAAAAATCATAGAATTAAGGGAATCGCTTATTATTTTTCTATTTCCTAAATCCTCACGCACCTAATTCTTACGAACAACAAAGCCTTTTCCAACCGAATGTTTTGTGTTTTTAAACAAAAAATAATCAATTTTAATAATCACGTCCGTAAAGATTCTTGCTAGGAAAGGCTCGCTGAGAGACGGTCGCAGCTTCATTATTTTTTCGGTCTCTCCAGAAATATTACCCGAATTCTCTTTAAAAATACTTTGAATAATACCCGTCCAATACATTTCTAAAAGTCCAATAAAGTAGCCACTGAGGTTTTTTTCTTTAATGACAGTCATGCCATACTTCTCTGCCCATTTTTTAAATTCATCGCCATCTATTAAATATTCGTGTCCGAAAGCATACGCGCCTTGAGAAATTTTATTTTTTGAAAAATAACTTAAAAAACGATTAATTGGGTCGTAAGTAACGGGGAAATGAATTTGAGGAAAAGTTACAAATGCGACGCCGCCAGATTTCAAAACGCGCGCAATTTCTTCCGTCATGCGTTCAGGCTTACCGACGTGTTCCATCACATCAACGGACACGATGAGGTCGAAACTGTTGGTTTTAAAGCTTAAACCAAGGGCATTATCGACTTGGTAAGTCAAATTTGGTGTGCCTTCGTTGAGACTTCGAGCGAAGTTAACATCGTTTTCATTGATGTCGCAACCGATGAGCTTACCGCAGTTTTTGACAATCATCGGGTCGTAGTCTCCTTCGCCCATACCGAGGTTAAGTGCCTTAGAAAAAGTTTTTTCTCCAAATTCTGCTAAATTTTCTTTAATAAAAAGATAGCGATTGCGATACGTTGGGAAAAGCAGTTTGTAATTCATAAAAAGCTGATTGTCAGTTTTTTAGCTGTATTTTAAAAGTGCAAATATACAAAAAATAGCGATTCTTTCTACATATGTTAAAATAACTAAATTCTATTTGAAACTGATTTGTAACTCATCTGTAACTACGCCCTCCTACTTTTGCATCATCTTTTTAAATAAAGACTTTTTAATTTAACAAAATAACTTTAAAAGCATAGAAAATGGAATTCACTAACATTGATATTAAAAAAGGAGCAGACAACGTAAAAGGATTTGTAAAAGGAGCTAGCAAAACAGCTTTGAACACTTCTGATAAATTGGTTGAAGGGTCTTTGGAAGCAGCTGAAAAATGGCAGGAAGTAGCAGAGAAGGCATTGCAGACGGGCACGGTTATTTTTGGCAAACAACAAGATTTGGCATTGACGGTATTAGAAGGTGTGAAGCAGCAAGGTATGATGGGTGCGATGCGTTTGAAAAGCTTATTTTCTTTGAATGTTTCTGAACAATCTAAAGTTTCGTCTTTGCGTAAGAAAGAAGCGAAGGAAGTTGCAAAAATGACCAAGCAAACAATTGCAGAGGTAGAAGCGAAAATGGAAAAAGCGGAGCAAAAAGCTAAAAATACTATCGCTAAAGTTCTCAACAAATCGGCTAAGAAAGTTGATGAAACAGTAGCTAAAGTAGAGAAAGTAGCGGCTAAAAAAGCAGCAACTGCCAAAGCAACGGTAAAGAAAGAGATTGCAAACGTGGAGAAAAAAGCAGCGGCAGTAGCCAAAGCAGTGACTAAAAAACCAGTCGCTAAGAAAACCGTTAAAAAAACAGCTCCTGCGGTATCCGCTAAGAAAGTAGTGACTATTAAAGGTACTGATGGGAAAGAGGATTTGAAAACAATCAACGGTGTTGGTCCAAAAATGGAATCTGTATTGAATAGCTTGGGCATCATCACTTTTGCAGATTTGGCGAAAGCAGATGCGAAGAAATTAGAAGCAGATTTGATAGCAGTAAATGCAAGATACGCGATGTTTGAGACTTCTGAGTGGGTGAAAATAGCATCGGCTAAATAATTAAAAACCAATTATTTGACCCCGAAAAAACCATTTTCAAATTTACATTAATCAATTTTTAATAAAGAAATCATGGTAACTAAGAAAGCAACAGCAAAGAAAGTAGAGGCAACGACAGTCAATACAATCAAACAATCAGCTACGGCAACGAACAAGAACGTTCAGGCAACGGCAGATGTAGTGGTGAAAGAAATGGTAGAAAATGCTACTGTTGTGAAAAACATAGCAGAGAAAGCAGCGAAAGAATTAACGAAGAAAGTTGATTTTAAAGATACAACGAAGCAGTTGAAATCTACCGCAAAAACTGTGAATACTCAGGTACGAGAAGTAGCGGATGTGATGATGAAAAACAGTAAGCAAGTGACTGAAACTGCTGTAAAAGTAGCGAAAGAGGCAATCACTCAAATCGACTTAGAAAAGAGCATGAAAACGGTGGCAACGACTGCTAAAAAAGTGAATGAATATACTTTGAAAACAGCTGACCAAGTAGTGGACGGCGCGTTGGAAAACACTGAAAAGTGGGGCAAAGTAGCAGAGAAAGCAATTAACGGTAGCTTGAAATTGGCGGAGAAAAATCAGGAAATGGTTTTTACGACATTGGAGACCGTGAAGACGCAAGTGATGAGTAGCGCAGTACGATTTAGCCGTTTGTTTTCTAAAAATTAAGAAGACTTAGGACTTTAGACACTCTCTTAGATTTTATAAAATACGAGCTGAGACTTCTCTTTTGGAAGCCTCAGCTTTTTTGCATTTTAAAAAAAATCTTTATTTTGTCCAAAAAAAATCAAACGGTCATGGAAGAAACTGAAAATTCGGTACAAAAAATTAAACGACCTTCTCTGTTATTATACGCTTCTGAAGTTGTTCGTGCGATGGGAGAGCGATATGATTTGCGGCAATTTAACGAGCATTTTAAGCCTGAGAAGATGGGAGATGGACATCCAATTTTGGTGATTCCTGGTTTTATGGCAGGTGGGAAATCAACGAAACCGCTGCGGCATTTTTTGCGGCAAGTGGGATATCATGTGTACGATTGGGGTTTGGGTCGAAACTTGGGTCATCTAAAAAATTTGGATGAGTTGTTAGAGAAAATGGAAAAAATTCACAACAAACACAACCAAAAAGTAACCTTGATTGGCTGGAGTTTGGGCGGTGTTTTTGCACGGCATTTGGTGCATCAACGACCAGAATGGGTTCGGCAAATTATTACGTTAGGTTCGCCTTTTTCTAATTTAAAAGCGCCAAATAACGCATCTTGGTTATACGATTTAATTCATCGGGATGCGCCGATTAGCACACTGGACCAAGAGTGGTTAGATACCTTACCGAAGCCTTTGAACGTGCCTTCAACGGCGATTTATTCTAAGCGGGACGGGATTGTTCCTTGGGAAGCCTGTATGGAATTAGAGGAGGGAAATCTTGCTCAGAATATTGAAATTAATGGTAGTCATATCGGATTGGGTGTAAATCCGGAGGTTTACAAGATCATCTTTGATAGGTTGCAATATTCGGAGGAGAATTGGTGTCCGTGGAGTGCCTAACCCAAGCGGCAGGTTACGCTCACTTCTTGCGTTTTCTTTCTGTTGGAACTGAACTATAAAATAAGGACTTAGTAACGGTAAAATAATAAGTCCGCCATCTGGCAATATTTATTTTGGTCTTTTTCTCCACTTCGGTCGAAATGACAAAAGATGTTTACTTTTTAAATAGGAGTTATCCCTACATAATAGCCTGCCCGTATGGGACTGTTTCAAAAGTGGAAAATAAGGGCAAAAGAAATACTTGATAGATGGCGGAGTTATTTTTTTACTGTTACTTAATGTTACAAAACGTAAGCGGTGGGGGTACCCCACCGCTTACGTTCGCATTTGAATTTCTGCCGCCCGCCTGATATACTTTTCCCAAACATCAGCCGACTGCAAACCTGGAACAACAAATTTTCCATCCAATCTCAAGGTCGGAACAATCGTAATAAATTCTTCTTTATGTTGTTTTAGTTTTTCTAAAACAGCTGATTCTCCAATTTTTGTAAGTAAGAATTCACTCAAAATACTTTTTGGAATATCTGCCAATTGTCCTTTTTTTAAAAGATAATCTAAGTCTTCAATATCTTGTCCAAGTTCAAAATAATCATGAAAAATCTGTTTAGCTAAGGTCCATTTTTTTGAATTATCCGCTGCTAAACTCACCAGTCGATGTGCTTTAAAACTACGTGGAACCCGTTCAATATTTTTATAATTAATTTCAATATTTTCCAAGGCTGCTTCTGCCCGCAAAGCTTTGCCCATACCGGGTTTTATTTTTTTGGCAAAAGCAGATTTTGGCGTTCCACCTTTGGGAATCTGAGAGTACAGTTGATAGGGGCTTGTGAGAATATCCAGTTGAATTTCTGCCGCCAAAATCGTTTGAATGCGTTCCAAGCGGACCTTACCGATGTAGCACCACGGGCAAATGAAATCGGAAATGAACTCGATGTGTACAGTTGTCAAAATTACAGGATTAGTTGTTGAAATTGAGTAGGACAAAAGTAGCTAAAAAAAGGTAAAAGTAGCTAGAACCAGTTTTCTCTCTTGAAAAGTATAAGGGAAAAATATTCAATAATTTGAGACTTTGTATTTGTCTTGTTTTCTTGTGAAAAACATAAAAAATAGTTTCATAATGAGGGTCAGGAATGAGAAATAAATAAATCTTTATTCTTGACAGGATATTTTGTCCTCATTTTTTTGATATAAAAATATCAATATTTATACGGTTTTAAAAGCCCGAACTGAGAAAAAATCTCTCTGTCAAGAATAAAGATTTATTTAATTCTCCTCAAGTTACCAACTTGATAAATTGTATTGTGAAAAATAGGGTAGGCTTATTTTATAAATAGCTAAAAAGCAGGAAGTTATCCAAATCAAAATTTCTATTCAAAATTTTCTTAAAAAACCTTAAAATTTATTTGACCCCGGGAACTAAACCTAATAATCCTTGGTTTCTTAGACCGAGAGGCATATTTTTTAATAAAAAAACCAATAAGATGTTACTCAACTTAAAATACATCAGCAAAAATTCGACAAGGGTTACCGAACGAAAACCTACTTTTCTTTTGGTCACTAAGGATGATTCAATTGCCTAATAACTCGTTCCTTCCCGTTCGTAGTTGTTAGTCAATAGCTGCGAAATACAAAAAAAATAATGTTTAATGGTTAGTTATTACTGCTTAATGAGCGCAATAACAACCATTCTGTTTAATGATTGATTTTTCTTGATTGAGGAATCAAAGTAGGGGTCTATGCATTTAATTCAGCATTAATCATTAACCATGCATTCGTGTGTGAGTTGCTGAACACTGACTGTTCGGGGGACGAAGGAGCCTTTGACTTTGCGGTCTTCAGCGGCGGCACACGAATGCATAAATCAATTAGCAATTAGCAATGAACAATGAACAATGAATAATGTATAATGTACAATGAACAATTGCTAATTGTACATTCCTCATTGTTAATTGAAAAAGGAGTCATCGCACAATTGGTTGTGCAGCGGATTGTCTATCCGAAGGTTGCGAGTGGGTGGACTAAAAACTGCACATTCACGTAATCGGGGGAGTTTGAGGAGAAAAATCAGCCTTTAAAGGCTGGTTTTACCCCTCATCTCACCCTTCACCGCGCCGTCAGGCACGGTGCAATGAGTAGAACAAAATGTATTTATTTCGCAGGATGTCTTCAGTCTTCAAGTGTACATGCAGTTTTTCGTACACTCTTTGCGAGTTTGAATCTCGTTGATTTCGCAAAGTTTACATAATTAAGAACGTAGAATTAAGAACGATAATGCTTGGAAATTAATCGTTGCCGTTCACTTTTAATTAAAGAAATTTGACCGTAGGGAAATGAAGATTAGAATTAATTTTAATCGGCTTTCCTTACAATCAAAACAGGCTGCTTACAGTCTTTACATAAGCTCGGTAACGGGTCCAAGTCTGATGCAGAAGTAACTGCATTGGAGACGTTTTTTCAGAAGCGTTTAAGTAAGCAATCAACTATCGTGTGCCTTCCAAATCCTCAGGGGTGACCGCTGAGGGGGTAGGGGAAGCGCGCAATCTGTGATTGACAACAGATTTGAGGTGGAGACATCAATAGAGAAAGTTGTAGGAATATGGTCATCAAAAAAATATCCATTTTTTGATTGGCGGTATCCAGTAACAGGGGTAGGTGATTGGTAACAATTCGTTGTCCTGAAATGCAGGGAGTCGGGAGATTCACAAGAAGGAGTTTGGTATTTTATGGGCAAAAATCCACGAAGCCATCCTGAGACACTTCTTCTAAATGTCAAACAATGCAGCAATGCATGAGTAGCTCATTTCGGTAGAGCATCAGAATTTTAATCTGAGGATAATTGGTTTAAATCCAATCTCAATTAACAAGCTCAAGTCTCGGGTGGTACGGTGTAGTAGTTGCCTAAACCCTTTGAAAATAAGGGCTGAGTGGTATCCGCAAGATGCGCGCAGGTGGTGTACATTCTTTTCTGGCGGCTTCGGAGCATGACTTCGGGGGACGCCTGATTAATAGTAGGAGACCAACTTCTCTTGTTGCAAAGCGTGGCTTCGGTCACTATGCAGGCTAAGTCTAAGATGCCGAACAACCGTACTGTGCTTTTTCGACTTCTGGTCGAAAAAACCTATGGCATCGGACAAGTACCGGGATCTGGCAAAAGGAAGCGGTGGATAACGAAAGAAGGCTTGATTTCGCAAATCGGGCTATAATTTTCGGAAAGCCTGTCTGTTCAAAAAAACGGTAATCCCACGTTTTTTTTCAATTAAAAATTAAGAATGCATAATTAAGGAATGCGAAATATCTAAAGTTAGATTCTGGAGAGCGCCGTTTTGTTCTTCCTTTTGCTTTGAGAGTTTGATTTATATTGATATAATGAGTATTTTAAAAGTGAAAAATGAGGGTAAGATATCCTCTTAAGAATCTGAATTTATTTAATTCACATTCCTAAGAAGGAGAATGCTTCAGCTTGGGAAACCAAACGATGGCGTCTATTCTACATTTTTAATTAAAATATTGACCCGTAACTCAGTTGGTAGAGTACCAGACTTTTAATCTGGGAGTCGTGGGTTCGATTCCCACCGGGCCAACTACCCCAAGTGCGACGCACCATTTCCAAGTTGCTTTCGAGCAGCTGCTCTTTCGAGTTTCTAAACTGGAGGAGATGGGTGTCGCCAGGGTCGTTTATAAAAAAAGGGAAGTCATAAACCAATGACTTCCCTTTTTTATATTTTTGAGATATTAAATCCCAATCTTACTACGCAAATTCTTCGGCACTGCATCCTTATGCAAAACAAACGAAAGTGTCTTGTATTTCAAATAATTTTTAGAAACATACAAGTAACCTTCGTGGTCATTTTTCGTACCCCAAGAGTTTTTCACTAAGTAATACTCCTTGCCATCTTGGTCTTTCGCCAAACCAACAATTTGCATTCCGTGGTCATCCGTAGTGGTATAATTATCGTAACCTTTTTGTCGTAATTCTTGGGTGATTTCCATTTCTGGTTTTGGACCATCAAACATTGCTTTGCGCTCTGCTGCATCCATTTCACGGTAAGATTTATTTGGCACATACGCCACGCCATTCTTCCAAGAAAAGTACTTTTCACTTACATCCGCTGCCCAAGAAATTGAGTAACCGTTTTTAAGCGCATTGTCGATAATATCAGTCATATCGTTCATTTGCACATTGTAGCTGATGCCATAATCCCAATTATCAGGTACCATAATCACCATTGGCTTGTAAAATTCGTGGTGCGTGAATGACGTAATTTGAATATAATCATTGCCGTCCAAACCAACTACTTCTTTTGCAAAAGTTTGCGGTGTATAACTTTTACCTTCGTAGTCAAAATTTTTCGGAGTAGCTCCCAAATAAGTATCTAAAACTGCATTCATCGCGTCTTTCCAAACAGGAGATAACGTTCGATTTTTATTTTCAATTACTACATCCAACATCGCTGTTAGCATGCCTTCCATCTCACCATGACGGTTAATATCTGAACCATAATTCAACCCAGCATAAACACTTTGCGGCACTGCACCGTATTTTTTATACATCTCAATGACATCTGGTAAGGCACCTCCTTGACCAAAGTTCAAATGTCCATGCATTCGTACATAACGGTCAGCTTTTTCTTCATAAACGTTGCGAACAGTATACATTTCTGCAAGATCTACGGTGTTTTTGCCAATGCGTGCCATCTCAGATTCCATGAAAGAATTCGAGCAATAGCTCCAGCAAGTTCCCGATGAACCTTGATTTTTAATCTCCGTACGCTCGACATCTTTGACGATTTCAAACTGAAAACCTTCCTTGGCCTTGTCACTTTGGTTGTCTTTTACTTTGTTGATTAAGTCAACTTGTCCATAAGAAATCGCTCCTATAAAAAGAAGTAGGAACGTTAATTTTAATTTTATCATATTTGATTTTTAAATTTTAAAGAATGAAGCCAAAACTACGAAAAAAAGCGGTCGGTAGAAAGCATTGTTTGATACCAAGAAGTCATCCATCATTTTTGAAAATTGCTTAAATCCCTCGGTGTGTAGACTCGTGCACATGTCTTAATTGCTGATTTATAAACAGTTACGTATAGATTGAAGTCTACACATCAGAAGATTTGGGCTTTAGTAAAAGGAAGTCAACTAAATTTTAGTGGTAAATTTTAATTAGTCTTGTCTTGGCTTTTACAAAAAAAAGCAATTATTCTTCTTCTTTCAAAGGCACAATCCACATTGATTCCTCAAAAAAAGACCACTTTTCTTTTGTCAAATCTATATTTTTATTAGTATATTGCTGATACTTTCTACCGTTGAGTTTAGCAAGGATTTCAGCATAAATTTCGACTTCTCGACCTTCCTCTTCCCAATATTTTTGTTCTAAATAATGTGCAAATTGAAGAATCATATCAGGGTGCGTATAAATCTTCGGCTTTTGCTTCTTGGACAGATATTTACTTGGGCTTATCCGTTCTTGTTTACCCGTTTTTTTATCCACTACATTGAAATGCCCATACCCTTGTTTTGACCGCAACATCATCCGCCAAGAGTATCGGTGCCCTTCTTCTGTCCAAGCCACATTACCTTCTAAAAGGTGGTGCCGAAAAGGATAAGTGAGGTGAAAAAGGCAAATTGGAAATAAAAATGCGAAGACTAAAATACGGTTGAGTCGCCATTTTTTGATACTGCCAAAGGGTTCGTTTTGAAGCTTTTCTTTTACAGTTAAAAGGACAGATTCTTCGGTATCAGAAAGGGTAGGCGGCGGTAAGTTTGCGCGACCAATTTTGCGTCCCCACCATTCGTCTATTTTACCAAATTTTGCCCATTTTGAAATGATAAACACATTCACTTTTCGGGGGAAATCAGGTTCAAAAAATAGTGCGGTTAAAGCTAAGGACATCCACGGGAAAATGCCGATTTGAAATAAAATTAAATTTACAAAGTGAAAGAACAAAACGAAGCAAAAAGCCCAGATGCGTGTCCGTTTAATTAATAGAAAAAAGACGACAAAAAAGTCTAACGCAAAACCACCCCAAGACATCATCCAAGCCGTAATTTCTTGTCGCCAAATCCAACCCAAAAGGGGCATGTCTCCACGTTGTCCGAGCCAAATCTTTAGCGGTTGTGCATGGAATATCCAATCGGGATTTATTTTGGCAATGCCGCCATAAAAATAGACGACGCTCATCATGAATTGTATAATGAATAAGCACCAATACGGTGCTCTATTGGTTTGTAAATTAGGATTTTTTAAGGAATCTCTGGAAAAATTCCTATTTAAGGGTAAAAATATGAAAACGAAACTTAGCCACATTACAAGATAAGCATGATTGAGATAATGCGCTTTTTCTAAGAAAAATATATACGTAAAACCTACAAAAAAAGTAGTCATTGCGGGTCGATACCATTTACCAATTGTAATGAAAACTGTCAAGACAATCATTCCAATAAAAAACAGCGACATAAACGGCTCGGGCATCGGTTGTACCCACTCAAAACCATAGTATTTAAACTGGAATTTTTCTGGATTAAAACTGTCGGTATAAAGGTGATAATAACTAAAGATTCCGATAATATCCGCGAAGGCTAAAAGCCCAAAAACGACTCGAATAAAGATAAGGGAAGCGTTGTCTATCAGTTTAAAAAGGAAGTTCATATTTTTTCAATTAGGAATTAACAATGAGCAATGAGTAATTTAGAATAAGTGATGAAGGTTACGTCTAATTCATTGCTCATTGCTCATTGTTAATTGCTCATTGTACAGTCTTTGTTTTTCTTCCGAAAATCCAAACATGGCATTCGGTAATAGTCGATTTAAAAAGCGGGAAACCAATTTTAAATCTTTCGCAGGCATTTTTATACAAACATCTTCTCCATCATTCATTTTAAAATAAATCAATCCTTTATCTTTGACCTTAAAACCGAAAGGCATTAAGTTCGTCTCTAAAGTATAAACCCACAATATTTTTTCTGGCTGTTGTTTGATAATTTTAATTAAATTTTTATCGTTGTTTTTCCAGTTTTTTTGAAAAATAAAATACATACAACCACCTACGACAGTTGTGCCTGCGCCCACAATGGCGGCTAAAACATTGGTGCTGAAAAAAGACACATAAACCAATCCACCTATCACTAAAAAAGTGATACTATAAATGATGTTATTGGCGTGCTCTTTTTCGTAAGCAGCAACTAAGGTTTGGAGTGCGGGATGATTTTTATATGCTTGTGTGTTGATATTTTTTGTTTTTAATTAAAAATATATAAACAAATTATTATTAATTTGAAAAATGTGTTCTATATTTGTGCAAAGTTAAGGGTTATCTGATTGATAATTTGGAAAGAAGTTTTTTTTTGCGTTAAATTGCCAAACAAGGTCACCTAACTTAAAAGAGTAGGAAGAATGCAAATGTTTTTGAAATTGATGTATTTTTGACAAATTTGAGAAAATTTAAGTTTTACAACACGATAGCAATATTTAAGTATGGCAGAAATAGTAAAATATAACGAAGACAATATACGGTCACTTGATTGGAAGGAACACATTCGACTGCGACCAGGTATGTATATTGGTAAACTCGGCGATGGGGCGGCTGCGGATGATGGAATTTATGTATTGGTCAAAGAGGTTTTTGACAATTCGATTGACGAATATGTGATGGGACATGGGAAGTATATTGATGTGAAAATTGAGGATGGTGAGGTACAAATTAGGGACTTTGGTCGGGGAATTCCTTTAGGGAAAGTGGTAGATTGTGTGTCCAAAATTAATACGGGTGGAAAGTATGATTCTAAGGCATTTAAAAAGTCGGTAGGTCTAAATGGAGTAGGAACGAAAGCGGTGAATGCGCTATCAGATTACTTCCGTGTGCAAGCAGTTCGGGAGGGGGAAACAAAAGTGGCGGAGTTTGAACGAGGGGTGCTTAAAGTCGATGCAAAAGTAACGAAAACGAAGGAGCAAAATGGAACAATAGTGTATTTTAGACCAGATGCTTCCATTTTTAAAAACTATAAATTTCGTCCAGAATACGTCGAAAATCAGTTGTGGAACTATGCGTATTTGAATGCAGGGTTAAAGATTCATTTCAATGGAAAAACCATGTATTCGCGGAATGGTTTGCTGGATTTGTTGATTAAAAAAACGAATACCGCAGAAAATTTACGTTACCCGATTATCCACTTAAAAGGGGATGATATTGAGTTGGCGATGACGCACGGTGGGCAATATGGTGAGCAATATTATTCCTTTGTGAATGGGCAAAACACAACGCAGGGTGGAACACACTTAAATGCTTTCAAAGAGGCGATAGTAAAGACAATTCGGGAGGTCTTAGGTAAAAACTATGACCCAAGAGATATTCGAGGTTCTATCATTTCAGCAATTAGTGTGCGGGTAGAGGAACCTGTTTTTGAATCGCAAACGAAGACGAAATTGGGTTCTGAAAAAGTAGCTCCCGATGGTGCGACGATGCGGACGTTTATCAATGATTTTATTAGTACAAAACTGGATAATTTCTTGCGTTCGAATTCTGATGTTTTGGATGCTTTGAAGAAGCGAATTTTGCAATCTGAACGGGAGCGAACAGAAATAGCTGGTATCAAAAAAGAGGCGAATCAGCGGAATAAAAAAGCATCGGTTCACAATAAAAAATTGCGGGATTGTCGCCTACATTTTTCGGATAATAATAGGAAAACCGCGGAGGAAAGACGGTTGGCAACAACTATTTTTATTACAGAGGGAGACTCGGCGAGTGGGTCGATTACGAAGTCGCGGAATGTGCAGACACAGGCGGTTTTTAGTCTTCGGGGTAAGCCGAAAAACTGTTTTGGACAGTCGCGGCGAGAGATTTATACCAATGAAGAATTGCATTTGTTGCAACATGCTTTGGATATTGAAGATGGTTTGGATGGTTTGCGTTTTAATCGAGTAGTGATTGCGACGGATGCGGATGTAGATGGGATGCACATTCGGCTGCTTTTGCTGACTTTCTTTTTACAATATTACCCAGATTTAGTGCGGAATGGACACCTTTATATATTGGAAACACCGTTGTTTCGGGTACGAGATAAGAAGAAGACTTTTTACTGTTATTCTGAAAAAGAGCGGCAGAGTGCGGTTAAGAAATTGCGGGGTAAAGCAGAAATTACCCGTTTCAAAGGACTGGGAGAGATTTCACCTAGTGAATTCGGTGCATTCATCGGTGAGGATATTCGATTAGAGCCGGTGGTGATGTCAGATGATACGGATTTGGAGGGTATTTTATCTTATTTTATGGGTAAAAATACGCCGCAGCGACAGCGATTTATTATTGATAACTTGCGGGTTGAACAAGATGAATTGGAGGATGAAGAAATTGAGGGATTTGAAGAAATACAAGAAGAATTAGCGGAAGCGGCAGGTTAAAAATAGTTATTAATGAAAATTGAACATCTCGCAATTTGGGTAAAAAATTTGGAAAGAATGAAGTCGTCTTATGAAAAGTATTTTCAAGCGCAAGTAGGAGATTTGTATCATAATCCGACGAAAAATTTTAAGTCCTATTTTTTGTCTTTTGAAAGTGGTTGTCGGTTGGAGTTGATGCAAAAACGGGAGATTCCAGATAACTTGAATGACGTTTTGGAAGAATATATTGGGATAATTCATTTTGCGGTTGCGACGGGGTCTAAGGAGACAGTTGATGATTTGACGGAGGAGTTGCGGCAAGATGGATTCCAGATTGTGGGTGAACCAAGGACTACGGGGGATGGGTATTATGAAAGCGTGGTGTTAGATCCTGAAAGGAATCGGATTGAGGTGACAGTTTGATTAAGGAGGTTCCTTCAAGGAACCTCCTTAATTGCAAACTTCAAGGGATTGATAGTTGGCACATGAAAAAATGAACTATTAACTTGAATAGTTACTAACAATAGTTCGTGGTGAATTTTAAAGTAATTCATCGAGAGAAAAACTTTTAAAATTAACCATTTAATTATAACTAGCTGTTTTACAGTGGATTAAGGAGGTTTTTTAAATTTGAAAA
>JBLHWU010000159.1:0-15501 GCA_047629355.1 Saprospiraceae bacterium
CCGATTTTGTGTATTGCTTTCGTAATTTTGACATCCTTTGTAATTTAGATTGTAAAGTAAATAATTTTTAATCTAACTACGTGTCCGATATCTTGACTAACTCCACTTCGAGCTTCGGCATCCTCCAAGCCATCTGAAAAGAAAACGTAGAAACAATTGGATATGCCGAGACGGGTAAGTTTTTATTTAATTCTTTTTACTGTACCAAAGTACAGAATATAAAAAAGCCCGCAACTATTATTAAAATAGTTGCGGGCTTTCTTAGGAACGCGAAAAGAATAAAGTTACATTTTTGAGAGAGCGATTTTGTTCCTAGTTTTTGCTTTGAAAGTGCGATTTATGTTGATATAATGAGCATTTTCAAAGTGAAAAATAGGAATCAAGTATCCTGTCAAAAAAGTAACTTTATTTATTTCGCGTTCCTTATGCCTAAAATTTGAGATTTACTTGTGCATTTCTGAGTCATGTGCTATTACCCATGCGTCGACTCATAATCAGTAATAAAACTCGCCACAATATCCCCCAAAATATCTTTCAAATACGCCTTTTCTTGCCGAGCAATTTTCTTCAATTTATCCAATTTTACTTTATCGCAAGTAAAAGAAATTCGTTTTTTTGCATTCGGGTCATAAGTCAAGGAGCCAGAATCAAGCGTTTGACGAATCAGTGCATCCAAGCCACTTAATGGTCGGCGCGCACGTTGAGTGCGCTCGATAGACTTCGATTTGCCGTTCAAATTCTTGCGCGGTGCAACCCGTTGTCCCTGCAATTTTTCTTCTACCACTTCCGACAAGCTACCGTCAAAAAGAGAATCAAGGTCGGTTGTAAAATTTTTTCGGGAAGATCGTTTTTTGGGAGTCGAGGTCGTAGATTTTGCTTGCGCTGCTGTTTTGTCCTCCTTTTCTTCCACGAGCAAGCCTCGGTCAAAAGTTTCCTCATGAACCTCTCCAAAAATACTTTCAAGCCCGTCTGTAAATCGTTTCTTACTCAAAATTACGGGTATTTAATCACCAAAAAGCGGGCTTTTTAGTGGGTAGTTTATTAAAATCAAATCTATGGTTTGAGTATAAATTTGATTGTTGTTATGCTGATACGCCAGTCTCCGTACGCTCCAGAATTTCTTTACAAAGTGCGAGATAATCTTTCGCTCCTTTACTTTTGCTGCTATATCTAAAAATATCTTGTCGTTGCGCCGGAGCTTCTGCCAAAGAGACATTGTCTCGAATCATCGTATCAAACACTTTTTGTCCAAAATACTTCCGTATTGTATCCACAACGTCGCGGTTCAATACTTTTCGATGGTCGTACATGGTGGCAATAACGCCTCCAATTTCCAGTTTTTTATTCAAACGGAAACGTACTTTATCAATCACTTGCTTGATTTTTGCTAAACCTTGTAAAGCCAAAAATTCCGTCTGCAAAGGAATATAGACATAATCGCTACTCGTCAATGCATTTAAGGTCAATAATCCTAAGGATGGCGGACAGTCAATGATGATAAAATCGTATTCATTTTTGACAGGTTCAAACAATTCACGCAAGATGAACTCTCGCCCAGCTTCGTTAATCAACTCCATTTCCGCACCCGATAAGTCAAGCGTGGACATCACGACATCTAGTCCTTCTGTGACATTGTAAGGAACTAATTCGGATTCACCGCGAAGGGCTTCGTATATGGTTTCTCGCTGTCGGGGAATACCCAGAGAAAGAGATAGATTGGCTTGTGGGTCCAAGTCAATCAGCAGTACTCGTCGTCCAAGCTGCGCCATGCCAGCACCGATATTAATTGCACTAGTGGTCTTGCCCACCCCTCCTTTGTGGTTTAATAGAGAAATAATTTTTCCCATGTTGCTCGTCGTTTTTCTTAAATCAGCTGATTAATAGTAAAATAGCTGAAGGTTTTCTCAAAAAATGAAAGATAGAGACTTTTTCTTGTTCGTCAAACAAATCTATTGCAAAAATAGGAAATTAATTCACTTTTCTTACAAATATATTAATTTATAATGTATTTAAAATTTATATCACTTTAGGAATTATTTTCAAAAAATAGTAGTTATTTGCCTATAGATAACGAGATTGTTATAAGAATAAACTACTTTTCTATTAATAGTATTCGGATAGGTTTTTTTAACCGTTACTAATTCTATATTAAGACTTTTGTGTCGTTTTCTATCAATAGGTAGTTTGATGGGCAAAATTGGGATTAAGTCGAATTTTGCCCATCACAAACATCCAGCCCGCTGTCTTCGGCGACGGGGGAGAGAGACTGGAGTGAGAAAAATGGTTTTGAAACTATTTTTCTCACTCAAAGTTCCTTTGTGTCTGGCATCGAATTTAAGAGTCTTAAAGTAGAACTAAATAACTGCTAAATTGATTGAACAACCTTGCTTGACTTCCTAATTCAAATTTACAAAGCATGAGACCATTTATAAAAGTCGATAATCAAATAACGTTGCATCTTCCACATATTGACTTGGCTGATGATATTTTCCGAGCTGTTGATAGTCAACGCGGTTATCTGCGTGAATGGCTGCCGTGGGTCGATGGTACAAAAACGGTCAAGGATACGCTCGCATTCATCAATGAATCTATTGAAAAGAACAAAACTGGCGAACGCTTGACTACCTTTATATATAATGATGTTGATTTGGCGGGGTCTATTAGTTTTGTTAATTTTGAAAAAAAACAGAAAATGGGCGAGATTGGCTATTGGTTGCACCGAGATATGCAGCAGCAAGGTATTATGACGAAAACTTGCCAACGATTTATTGACTATGCCTTCCGCACCAAAGCGTTGAACCGAATTGAGGTAAAAGTAGCCAGCCAAAATCTAAAAAGCCAAGTTATTCCAAATCGATTAGGATTCACTCACGAAGGCACGTTGCGAGAAGCCTTTTTGATGTACGGAGAATTTCAAGACCTCGAATTATTTAGTCTGTTAAAACGAGAATGGACAAACCAAGCGTAGACTTTCGTGTGCTGTCAACCTTGCGCTGTCTAAACAGCTTGTTTGATATGTTAAAATAGTTAAAACAACCAACAAAAACAAAATTTTAAAACGATTCTCTCAAACAATTTATACTTTTAAAAGGCCGATTTATGCTTGTTTTTATATTAAAAACTCAAAAAATTTCAAAATAATTTGTTTTATGCCATTATTTGTTTTAATTTTACCGTCGTAATCAAGAAATTAATGTTTTAAAATTAAAATCTTCAAACATGATTAGAGAAGACCGTTTGATATTAAATGAGCGCTTTGTAAAGGTTTTTGAACTTTTAGAGGAACGAGGCGTGGTCGTTAAAAATGACCGAAATGGTAAAGGGATGGGAGATTTTGCCGAAAAATTATTAGGCAATCGAGCTTACGGTCACATCATCCGTGCTTACCTGAATGAAGGCGATAAACGCGTAATTAGTTACTCTCAAGCTCGCACATTGTGCCGTGAGTTTGGCGTGAGTGAAACGTATATGTTGGATGGTGTTGGTACCCCTTTCGGCTTTGATTTGCCACCTGTCAACGTCAATTCAGAAGGCGTTACGACGGGTAATATCCTTTATACTTCAACCGAAGCTTTTGCGGGTGCTGCTTTAGGGGCGGACTCTTTTACGAAAGAGGACAATGCCTATTTTTCTGTTCCAGGATTGAGTGGTAACGGCTTAGTTGCCTTTCCAATTAATGGTAATAGTATGGAACCGGTCATTCAAGACGGTGATATGGTTGTTTGCCGCCAAATTGAAAGCGTTGAAAACCTCGTTGAAAACGATATTTACGCTATTAAAAATAATGGACAGTTGTGGGTGAAATATGTTCAGAAAATTTACCACGGTAAACGTTGTACGCACCTCAAATTAATTTCTGCCAATCATTTAGAACACGATCCGTTTATTGAAGAAGTGAGCGTACATACTCGATTGTACAAAGTAATTCGACGAGTTAGTACGTTTTAAGAAACTTTTCGTCTGAAATATTTTGCAAGATATGGGGAAATGCCGTCTATCTGCTGTGCAAAATATTTCAGAATAAAGTTAATCTTCTGTTCTAAAAAATCCAAAGAGTTTTGTGTTAGTTTTCCTACTCATGCGCACTGTCGCATGGGTTATATATCCTGCTGTTTAAAGTGATTCTGTATCCCGTCCGAGTGTAGTACTACGGACGGGATTCTTTTTTTTTCGCTGAATAATTGGTTTATTCGCCGCAGAATGTGCGGAAAATAAAGGATGATAATTGCTTTTATTACGGAATAGCCGTAGCGCGGTGGCTTTCTTAAACTTTTACTCGTTTAATAGTGCCGCCATGCTGTGGTTTTTGTTTGTTGTTTATCTATTTGGTTCTTTTGCAAATTCCGTGATTCGCAATAGAGCTTGGAGCTTCGAGAAATCTCCAAGCTCAGAAATTACTAGTGGTTGGCGCTTTCGTAGAAGCGCCAACCACTAATAAAATAATCCACGGGAATTTGTCAAAGTGCCATCTATTTCTACCAAGAGGGGCGGCACCCTGTGCCTAACTTTACAGTAAAAGCGAAATTCGATAAAGCCTTAATTCACATATTCTTGAAATTAGTAGTTAGTTGTAGTCCATAATTTTCACCATAGAGCCATTGTTTTAAAACGTCGCCGCCATCTGAGCCCTTCCCACATGGATCACTCGCGCCGTCCCCGTTTTCCGCCCCTCATACCCAATACTCAACTGAATGTTCCGCGCCAATTTTCTATCAATCGTCACATTCCAAAGGTAATTATTACCATTTTGTAAACCATTTAAAAATGCAAAACCTACTGCCGAATTTGTTTCTCCATCAAAGGCAACTTTTACAAATGAAAACTCGGTTTCTACTGAAGTTTTTGAGGATTTATTGAATTTTAATTCCCAACCCAAATCGTGTTTTGTAGAACTTTCACCATTATCGCCGACGGTATTTTCGCTACTTTCATAAGCATAAGATACGCCCATTCGGAAGTTCTTTTTGGGCTGCCAACGCAAGGTTGGTTGTAGCATATAAGATTCGATGTTAAAGTTGTTTTCAGTTGTCGTTTCGTTCACTCTCTGCTTTCGATTTTGAGAAATCTCTGCCGTTGTGCTGAAAGTTTTGGAAAGGTTCCATCGCCATTTTAAAAATTGCTTATCCGTTCGTCGACTATCAAAACCAGAACTTAACAGACTTTTAATTTCATTAATCGACATTCCTACTTGAATATCAAACTTCGGGTCAGCTCGATTAAAAAATAGGGTATTCCGAATATTCGAATTGGTCGAAACCAGGGTCGTATCAGCAATATTTAATTGAAATGGGTTCCACGGCGAAACGTCGGCATCGTCCCTTACTTTTCGAGAAATTTGTAACGAAGATTGAGTTGAAAGTTTGGTCAACAATTTTTTAAAACCCTTCTTTTCACTAAACCAAATCGCCTTCGGTTCAAGCCGGATAGATTGATTAAAAACAACATTATTCGTCCGAATAAATTCATCGGTATAACGCACAAATCTATCAACTGTCCCATTTCCAAAAGGCGAAATTTCTACTTCCGAGACCTGAATTACACTATCTATATTGTAGTCATTCCAAATATACGCACCGGTTCCTTCTTGATTTTCATCGAAAAAAAACTCGATTTTTCGCTCTTGCCCGCTACCGACTTCATAAGTTGTATTGGTCTGAATAGAACCATCGTATAAACTCCAATTGTGATTCAAACGCCCCAGAAAAGTCTCGGAAGGTTCATTACTGGTCAAGGTCTCGTTTTTGATTTCTAATTGTCTATAAGTGAAATTTATACCCAAAGTGGACAAAAACCGCCGTTTCTTTTTATTCTTTCGCCGATTCCGAAAACTACTTTGAATATTCACTTCCGACCCAACTGTCGAAGCCGCAAAATCTTGCCCCGCCGGCGCATAATCCAATCGCTGCCGGAAATTTGCTAAGAAATTGATTTTATCATTCTTCGGCGTTTCAATAAAAACATTGTACACATCAAAATTAAAACTATTGGATTGCAGGGTATCTGATTGCTGATTTTGACCAAATTTGGTGTAGCGTTCATTTTGTTCACGCTCACCCGTCATACCTATGCGCCAAAATTTCTTACCCGTTGAATCTCGAAAAATAGGCATTACAATAGTGAATTTTGGTCTAAAGAAACGGCTCGTTTCTTCCGTCTCTTTTGTTTCTAAAAGATTGCCTTCTGCTCGAATTTCCCAACCATTCTTTAAAAAGGAATAGGTCGCGACATGCTTCAATCCTTCATACAAACTATCCCGAAAAAAGCCACTAAAATTATATTCCAATGTCCCTGATTTTTTGCTGCGCAACCGCAAACTACCGCTTCCTAAATGTTCGGTCGCCTTGAAGGAATTTATTGAATTAATATTCCAATCGCGCGTAAATTCTGCTGTACGATACGGATTCAAATCTTCAAAACGGGACTGTTTGTATTCATAGCTGACTTCCGTTTCGAGCCGCAAATTTTTATTTAAATTAAAGTCATTTTCAAAATTAGTAAATGCTGCTAAGCCTACATTGTCACCATCATCTTTCGGCGAAATTCGATTTAAATCCTGATTGCTCAACGCAATTTCTGACCGAAAACGATTGTTTTTTGAAAATTCATATTCTGCGCCAAGTGTGTACAACTGCTGTTGCTTTGGCGTGATAATGGAAATGCGAGCGATGTAATTTCCCCGAATTTCACAACCCGTATATTCGTAAACTTGTCCATTCGCTAAATTATCGGCATCCAAAGAATAAAAGCCCGTCCCCGCTTGCACCAATGAAAAACGCGCTGCATATAAGGCCGAATCTGGATTGGTCGAATAGATTAAAACACTATCGGGCGCGCCACAAATATCGGCATGTGGATTAGCAATTAACTTATATAAAACCCGAAACGCTGTGTACTCATCCACCCGATTAATGCCAGTCGTTGTTGCGCTAAATGGGTCGTCGCCTGCATTGAAAAGCGAGTCTCGTTCGGCAGCAGAAAATTCGTCATCAACGGGGATTTTGCCATCTTGCTCTGAAAAAATATTTAAGTATGCTCGGAATTTATCGCCTTGTTTATACTCAAAATTCCCTGCGTACATCGAGCGCGTATAATTATCTACCGAATATTCAAATTCGATAATAATTCGACTATCTTTCGTAATCAATCGGCGCGGCGTAAACGTAATATCTCCCGCATTATAATCAATCACATAATCTTCTTCGAGTCCTCGCGTCATCAGTTTTCCATCAATCCAAACCCGTTCCGTTCCCGCTAAAACGATGATGAAACGTTCGCCTTCTGCGCCTTCCAAACGATACGGACCTTGATTACCCTCTTCTGCTGTAATGTCTTGTCTTGCTGTTTTTCCTCGCGAAATTGCAATACTCGCACCACTTGATAGTATTCCCTTTTTCTTAAAAACTTCGGAAATATTACTATACGTCGCGCCCTGCATTTTTTTGAAATAATTCATAAAATAACTCTGCGGCGGTCGCACGCCCAACTCATAATCTCCCGCAATAAGCTTATTATTATCTTTTGAAATTTGAATAAAAATCTTATCAAACTCATTCAATTGCTGTGTATTCCCTTCAGGCTGTAGTGGAATATTATTATCAGAAATGGCTGCTAAAATCTCGACGCCGTCGCCTAAATTTCCAGCCAATTGTAGGTTGAAAGCGGAGTTTAAAACCAAGTTTTGGTTGTTTCCAAAAGAGATGCCTCGCGCGAAGGTTCCATTATAATCTAAGCCTTGAAATTCGATAATACCTGCCTCATTTTTTGCATAAGGATCATATTCAAAACCGATAATTTTTCTGCCTTCGATAATGGAAAGAGAAGAATCGAGGTGATTAAAAGTCGCTGCTAAATTGTAAGGTAGAACCCGAAAATTAGCTTGAAATATTGGGTTTTTATTTTCAAAAAAGCTGTCAATTTGGATAGAATCAAGCTGCAATTGATTGTTCCCAAAATGATAAAAAGCGGAGTCTAATTTTTTTTTATCAATAAAAAGAGTCAATGATTCTGGAACGACCGTTAAGCTACCAATCGCCTGCAATTCACTCGAAAATGCGATATTTTTACTACGTTTATTAGAAAAGCCGTCTTGTTGAGCAACAAGAAAGAATGGAATGAATAGTAAAAGTAATATGCTGAGTAAGTGTTTTTGCATCTTTGATTAAAACGCAAAATACTCTGAAAAAGTAGAAATGGAGCAATTTATTTTCAGTAATTGTCTTTAAACACGCTGTTAGGAACGCGAATTAAATAAAGTTACTTTTTCGAGCGCGCGTTTTCGTTCCTAGTTTTTGCTTTAAAAGTGCGATTTATGTTGATATAATGAGCATTTTTAAAGTGAAAAATATGGACTAAAGCGCGCGCTCGAAAAAGTAAGATTATTTATTTCGCGTTTCTAAAGTAAGTTTTGTGTAACTACTCAGGATACTCGGGTTGGAAACCTGAAACCCGAGTTACCCGAGTAGCTACGGTTTTGTTAAGTTTGGGAAGTTAGAAAATCGTAAGATTTTCGAGCTTCAAAAAACATAGTACACGTTGCCTACGGCAAAGCAGGTGGAGTCATTGAGGGTAAGGAACAGGTTTATGAAACCGTTTCTTACCTTCAAATTCTCCTTATCAAAATGCGAACAAACTTCTGTATCATTCACAATAACTCCTCTGATGGATGCCAAAATCGTTTTTTAAAATCCTGTACTTTATCTTCTTTCACCTCAACGCCTTCGCTCAATAACAATTCTGCCATCATAGTTGGCGATGGAAACTGGTGCCGTCCACTCAATTCCCCCTTGCCATTGACGACCCGATGCGCGGGCACTGGTTCCGCCGAAAAGCTATGTCGCAAGGCCCAACCGACCATGCGCGCCGAGCCTAACGCTAAAAAATCAGCAATTGCGCCGTACGTAGTGACTCTACCCTCAGGGCATAGCCGTGCGACTTCATATACTTGTTCGAAATACGGCTGTTCTTTCATCAATCCTTTTTACTAATTAGTGAGTCGAGATATTAATGGGAGTTTCTCGTTTAAAAGTCAAATATCGAACTCTCCTATTTAAAAATGAATTTTAAGCTAAAAAATCGTCCAGACCTTTTTACTTTTGTTCGAAAATAACGCGTTCCCTGACCAATTATACTAATAAAAATATATACCAATACACCATAAAAATGCTAAAAACACAAGTCAAAGCCAGTTCAATTACCAACCTGACCGATGCCCGATATTTTGCAGCATGGGAAGTCAAATGGTTGGGATTCAACTTGGATGCAAACGCAGAAGATTATATCGAACCTGTGAAAATGAAGGCGATGAAAGAATGGGTGGATGGAGTAGAAGTGGTGGCAGAATTTGGAATGCAGACTGCGTCGGAAATTAAGCAATTAGCCACGCTTCTAGAAATCAAAACGCTACAAGTTGGGCAGTTTGCGGATGTAGAAATGGTGAAAGCTTTGTCTGATTTTTCGATAATGAAAGCAATCGTTATTGAAATGACGACTTCAGAGTCGGAGTTGCTCGACCAAATTCAAGATTTTGCACCGTATTGCGACCATTTTTTATTGGATTTTGACAAAAATGGGTTGAGTTGGTCTGAATTGCAAAGTGGCTCGGTTTTATCTGTAGAATTGGTGAAAACGCTCTGTGAAAAATATTCAATATTAATTGGGATTAATTGTCCTGCGGTGGATTTGGATGACCTTTTAAATGAATTAAATCCGACGGGTTTGAATGTAAAAGGTGGAGAAGAAGAGCAAGTTGGCATGAAATCTTTTGATGAATTGGATGAGGTATTTGAGGTAATTGAGGTTTTGGTGTAAGGACAAAAGCCCGATTATTTTATCTACCTTTGATTTATTCTTTCAGCGTTATTTCGTCGTCAGCGACCATTTTTTGGTGTTTTCAAAGTGACGAGCTAATTAAGGAGGCTATTTTAAGTAACCTTCTTAATTCATCTCAAAATGAAATACACCGCTATTTTTGAACCATTTCCATGCAAATACTCCTTTTCTTATTAGCCATTTTACCTGGACTTGTAATCTGTGCCTATATTTTTTATATAGATAAGCACGAGCGCGAAACTTGGTGGCATTTGCTGGGTTGTTTTATATTAGGTATGGTGAGTACATTTCCTGCCTTATATTTTGAAACAGTGGTGACAGATGCTGGCTACGATGTGACGGATAATCTTTTTCAAGTATTTTTATATTCCTTACTTGGTGTTGCATTGATTGAAGAAGTAGCGAAATCCGCTTGCCTTTTCGTATTTCCTTATTTCAACAAATGGTTTAACGAACCGATGGATGGCATTGTGTATAGCGTGATGATTGGGATGGGATTTGCGACGGTTGAAAACATCTTTTATGCGTACAGCAATGGTTTTGAAACGGTGTTAGTGCGGGCATTTACGGCTGTTCCAGCGCATGCGGTTTTTGCTATAATTACTGGATATTACGTTGGTTTGGCGAAATTTAACAAAGAAAAACGCATTCAATTAATTTTGACGGGTTTGGGTTTCGCAATTTTAACACACGGCATATATAATTTTTTTTTGCTACAAGAGCTGTATGAATGGCTATCCGTTTTTGCAATTGTAACCCTATTTATTAGTTATCAATTTGCGAAAAGAATGATTGAATTGCACCAAGAAAACTCTCCGTTTTATAGTCAAATTTCTTCAACGTTAAAAGATGCTTTTATCACAGAAGAATTGGATACTGAAAATCAAGACTCGGTAGATAGTTCTGAAAGGGAAGAAATTTAATACTTTTGTCCTAAGAAATTACGCTCCTTCCGATAAATATTATCCTCTATTATTAAAAATAAGTCTGACTTCTGATCCCCCTTTAAATAAATATCTTCGCCAAATGATGAATAATTGAAAACAGAGTTATGTACTTATCTAGTAATCATATAAATACAAATCTATCTTATTGTACTGAAAACTCAACAGATTTTAAAAATGGTCGATTTTTCATGAAAATGACCAAGTTTAACTCAGCATGAAGTAGTAAATGGTAACAAGAGGTTGCTAAAAAATTAAGCAGTGAGAAAATCGCAAGATTTTCGAGCTTCAAAAAATACAATGCGCGCTGCCTGCGGCAGTGCGAGTGGTAGTTTGAGGGATAATCAATCTGAAAAATCTGTTGAGTTTTCAGTATTGTAAATTTATCGTTCATCATTTATTGTTCATCATTTGGCAAAGACATTGTTAAATAAATAACACTTAAAAATACTAAAGCATGATGGGACCAATTTGGGGAATCGACCTTGGCGGCACCAAAATAGAAGGGGTCATCTTAGAAGATCGCGAGAGTATGCGGGTGCTGAAGCGGATGCGTACTCCGACGGATGCACATCGAGGCTATATCAATATTGTACGGCAGATATACAAATTGATTGAAACGCTGACTGCAGAAGTGGGGATTCGTCCTGGCAAAATCGGTATCTGTGCACCTGGTGTGCTTGACCCGATTAGTCAGACAATGAAAAATTGCAATACGACTGAGTTGAATGGAATGCCACTTAAACGGGACTTGGAAAATATGCTTGGGATTCCGATTGAGTTGGCAAATGATGCGAATTGTTTCGCGGTTGCGGAGGCAAATTTTGGTGCAGTTGTAGATGTTTTACCTGAAGCATCTGTTATTTTTGGAGCTATTTTAGGGACAGGTGTTGGCGGCGGAGTAGTTATAAATGGAAAAGTATTGAAAGGGCGACAAGGGATTGCAGGCGAGTGGGGACATAATTTTCTTGATGAATCTGGCGGCGCGTGTTATTGTGGAAAAACGGGCTGTGTGGAACAAATTATTTCTGGGACCGCTTTAGAAAAATATTATAATAATATCGTCGGCAGTGACTTAATATTACCGGAAATTGTTGAAAGACATCAATCTGGCGAAGATGAGATAGCGACCCAAACGGTCAATCGGCTGATCAATTTTTTTGGAAAAGGCATGGCGAATGTCATCAATATTTTAGATCCAGATGCGATTGTAATTGGTGGCGGTGTTGGAAATATTGACTTATTATATTCGGAAGGTGTGCGCGAAGTGGAGAAGTATGTTTTTAATGATAGATTGGATACGATTTTCTTGAAGCCGAAACTGGGAGATAGTGCAGGAGTATTTGGTGCAGCATTGCTGACTTAGAATGTGTTTAAGTATCCCGCGTTACTTAGGTGTTTATGTTTTAATCTCTTTTTGTCTAATTAGACAAAAAGAGATTAAAACATAAACACCTTCTAAATATTTTTGATTTTAACCATTCTCCTTGCCAAAAGCATTCATCACATCTACTAAAACTTTCACAGATTCAATCGGCATTGCATTATAAATAGACGCACGGAAACCACCTACGGAACGGTGACCTTTCAAGCCCACACAATTAGCGGCAGCAGTTGCAGCCAAGAATTTATCTGCCAACTCTTCGTAGCTTTCATTCAACACAAAATTCACATTCATTAACGAACGGTCTTCTTTGGCAACTGAACATTTAAAGCAAGGATTGGCATCAATAGCATCGTATAATAATTTAGCTTTTGCTTCATTTTTAGTTTGCATCGCAGCCAAACCACCATGTGCTTTTAACCAACGCAAGGTTAGCGTACATACAAAGATTGGATAAACTGGCGGCGTATTAAATGAAGATTGTTTCTTAACATGCGTTCGGTAATCCAGCATTGTCGGGATTACTCGCTCCACTTTTCCAAGCACATCTTTCTTCACAATCACCAACGTAACGCCTGCAGGTCCAAGATTTTTTTGCGCACCAGCATAGATTAAGTCAAAACGATTGACATCAATTGGGCGGCTAAAAATATCAGAAGACATATCACAAACCAAGGGTGTATCTGTTGCTGGGAATTCTTGCAATTGCGTACCAAAAATGGTATTGTTACTTGTCAAATGCACATATTTAGCATGTGCTGGAATCTCATAATCTTTAGGAATGTAGGAGAAGTTTTTGTCTTCAGAAGATGCTAGAACTTCTACATTTCCAAAAAGTTTCGCTTCTTTGATAGCTTTGGTTGACCAAGATCCCGTGTCGGTATAGCAAGCAGTTTCGTCTTTTCCTAAAAGATTCATTGCCGTCATATAGAACTGGGAACTTGCACCACCTGTCAAAAATAAAACAGCGTAGTCGTCACTCACATTCAATAATTCTCGAATCAATGCTTCTGCTTCGTCCATAATCGCGACGAATTCTTTGCTTCGGTGCGAAATTTCCAAAATCGACAAGCCCATTCCATTCCAATCTGCCGCTGCTTCGGATGCTTCCTTGATTACAGATGTTGGTAAAATTGCTGGTCCAGCAAAAAAATTATGTTTTTTCATGTTATTCGTCATTTGTGATTGATGCAAGTAATTCGGGTTTCTAACCCGAGTAGTTGTCTTTTCAGGTTAGAAAACTGGAATCCGCCGAATAACTATCATTAAAGATAATCATATTCTGCCGTTTTTATAGACTTAACTCGGGGTTGGGAACTCCAATGACTGCTGCTCGGATTGAAAACCCAAGTTGCTTGAATCATTATTAAATTTTTGAATGAAGCCGCAAAAATAGGGTATTTAATGGTACGAATCCACCTATTTATAGGTTATATTTTTGTAAAATAAGGAAGATTACGATGTCTAAAAAATAGGTGCGTTTTACGATTTAGTAACGGTGAAAACATAACTCCGCCATCGGGCAACATTTATTTTGGTCTTTTTCTCCACTTCGGTCGAAATGACAAAAGATGTTTACTTTTGAAATAGGCATTATCCGTACATAATGACTGTTTCAAAAGTGGAAAATAAGGGCAAAATAAATGTTGCCCGATGGCTGAGTTCTGTTTTACCGTTACTTATCGGCTTTGATTCTAAAACAAGTTGAGATTTATCACTTATTTTTAAACAAAATTGGTGACTTTTGCGTCCAAATTTAAAACGTAATATCATTTGATAGTTTCAAAAATAAAAATCTGCTTACTTTTTTTCGGAATGTCTTGCACGCTGCCACTGGTTGCGCAGCAAAAGATGTCGCTGTCTGATTGTTTAAAATATGCTATTGACAATAGCCACAAAACAAAGCAAGCGCAGTTGGATATTGAAAATAACGAACTGGTGATACGCGAGAAGAAGAGTGCGGGCAAACCTCAAATCAACGCCGATTTAAATTATCAATACGCATTCAGTTTACGGGAGCAATTTTTAAATGGTAATTTTGGGACAGTCAATGACCAAACAGTGGCGGCGAAAATCGGCCGTAATAATTCTCTAATGACGGGTGTGATGGTTGAACAGCAAATTTTTAGCCCCGCTATTTTTGCAGGTTTAGAATTGGTAGAAACAAGTAAGGATTTATTTCAATTATTGTTAAACCGGGCAGAAGAGGAAATTATTTTTGACGTTGCTGAACAATATTACGGCATTTTGAGAAATCAAGAATTGCGCAAAGCGATTAATTTAAATTTTGAACGGCTGGACGGTTTGGTCAAAATTTTAAAATTACAAGAAGAGAATGATTTCATTAAAAAATCTGATGTTGAAGGTGTCCGGATTAAAATAACGGAATTGGAATCCAAAAAACTGCAATTAGAAGGCGGTTTGTTGACCCAAAAAATGGCGTTGAAGTTATTAATGGGGATGGATTTAAATACAGAGATTGAGTTAGAAGATATTATCTTACCCAAGCCCGAAGCAATTGATACGACTGCGCCAAACAAGGATGATTTTACTGTTTTTAAACTTTTAGATAAACAAAAAAAGATTGAAGAACAGCAACAAAAAATTACGAAATTGAGCCGCTTTCCAAAAGTGAGTGCATTCGGCTATTTGGGTTTTCAATATCAAAATAATGATTTTAAACCTTTTCAAAATGAGACTTGGAATACAAATGCTTATCTCGGTGTAGCAGTCGAAGCGTCTATTTTTGACGGTGGAAAACGGGATGCAAAAGCGCAGCAAAATGCCGTGAAAATTCAAAAAATTCAGAACGATTATAACGGTGCAGAACAGTTGATGGCATTTGAATTTAATCGAAATATAGCCGATTTGGAAACGCAAAAAAAGTTACTGGAATTGCAACAAGAACGCGTTGCACTATTGAAAAATTTGTACGAGCAAGTACTTTTGCAATATAAAGAAAATACGAGTTCTTTGCTCGAATTGCTCAATGCTGAAGCCGATTTGCGAACAGTGGAGATAGAATATAGCGTTCAGCTATTTGATTTTCAGCAAGTCGTATTGAAATTGTTGAAAGCGCAAGGGCAACTAAAATCATTGATAAAATAATCGAGTTACGGGTCACGAATTACTAATAAGACGAATATCCGTCACGTTGGCAACCCGCAACCCGCAACCTGCAACTCATAACATGGAAAAATTAAGAAAAAGAGATGTTTCTTGGAAGGTCGTCAAGTCGCTTTTTGCAGTCTTGGTGATTTTTGCGTTGTGTTGGTTTGTTTGGTCAAAACTGAATTCTAACAAGGCAAAAATGAACGAAACGTCTCGGTTAGCGGCTCAAATTAA
>JBLHWU010000160.1:0-15332 GCA_047629355.1 Saprospiraceae bacterium
CTTTATTCCGCTATTTTCCTCTTAAAAATAGTTCCGTGATGTAGACCATGCAACGATTTTTAAAAGAAAACTATCGAAAAAATCTTGCTTTCAAATTTTACCCCAATAAATAATGTCACGTACTTAAGTACCTGAACACAATTAATCGAACATCTAAAAAGTATCTTTTTCCGTTATTTTCCTCTAATAAATACTTCAATAAAGGGATTATTCAAGATTTTTAAAAAAAAAATCAAAAAAATCTTACTCCTTTGATTGTTCGATTATTTATGTCCGAGTACTTATTTTAATTGTTTCCATAGAAAAAGCATCATCAAACTAATTTGATGATGCTTTTTTTATAGTTAAGTAACGGTAAAATAATAAGTCCGCCAACTAACAACGTTTATTTTGTTCTTTTTCTCCACTTCGGTCGAAATGACAAAAGATGTTTACTTTTTAAATAGGAATTATCTCTACATAATGGCTGTTTCAAAAGTGGAAAATAAGGACAAAAGAAATACTTGGTAGTTGGCGGAGTTATTTTTTTACCGTTACTAAGTAGTCATTCAAGTTAATCCATTCCTAATTCCTTACGGTTTTTAGGAATAAACAGCAAGTTTTCAAGACGTTGTTGCACACCATTAGTATTGTACACTTCTGTACCTACCCAAATCATTAAGTCTTCATCACCACCACCACCAATTTTCACGCTCCACAGACCGCTATAATCCATGTTTTCAGCTTGTATATGCACCTGACCAACTTCCCCATCTTTGTAGTCAAAGCTCCACTTTCCTTTCGTCAACTCTTCTTCAAAATGACCAAAAGTAAACGTGCCGTCTGGATTAAATTGATACCAATTTCCCTGATTTTTCTTATTTGAGCCTTTTTCACTCATTTTAAAATAAGCCGTATTCACCCAGTAATTTGTGGTGAAAACGCGCTTTACGCGTTCCATTTGCGGTGTATCTGGCTTAGCAAAGGGTTGTTTATTCAAATCTTGTTCACCTGTCTGGTCAGTTGCACTCGTTTTGTCAGTGTTTACTGCTCCTACATCCGTGCCTTCCGGTGTGGTGCTTCCTTCGTTTTGACAGGCGCCAAAACTTAGCATTAATAGACAGAAAAAGAATATTGATTTTTGCATAATCGGAAATTGTTTTGGAATAGAATTATTTGCCTTTTTAAAATCAAGACAACAACTCTAATGTTCAATGGAAAAATAATTTATAATAGACTTGTTACTCAGATAGGAATAGTTAACTGAGTAACGAGTCTAAATACACAACGAAGGTCTATATTTTTAAGCAAAAAAAGAACCAAACTGTCGCTATTTAATAATCATTAACTTTTAAGGTTCTTTGACAAATCCAGTGAAACACAAGTTTCTTATTGTTTTAGTAAAGGGAGTTTGAGAGACAAAAATGGTTTTGTAAAAACCATTTTTGTCTCTTAAAAATCTACCCGCGATGCCGCGGGCAGGGCGCACTATGTTTTTTTAAATCTCGAAAATTTTACGCTTTTCTCGCTTCTTAAAATTCAAAGAATACTTTGTTCCACGGGATTTGTCAAAGAAATACATTTTAAAAGAATCAGCAATACGAAAATTGGTCGCGTTGAAATGCATAGATTTCTGATAGTTCTTACCCCTCTTTTTGCATCAACTCAATATTAGCCGCATGAAACTTTTTCATAATTCGAGGAAATTTATAATATCTCCACAAATTATCTAAATCAAAATGTTTGCCCATTTTGACAGAATCGCGTAATTCGTGAATATATTTTAAGGCATCCTGCTTTCTTTTTAAAATTTCAGCGTTCGAAGTAGCAACCGTTCCATGTCCAGGAATGAGATATTCGATAGAATGTTCCTTTAAAATTGCCGCTGTCTTTGCCAAAGTTGCTTCATATTCGACACTAGAATGATAAATATAAGGAAATTCTACCTCACAAAAATAGTCGCCCGCTATCCAATATTGGTTATTTACAATCGTAAAAATTCCGTCTGAATTGTGTCCTTTAGCATGGTAAAAAGTCAGCTGCGTATTTCCAAAACTTAGGGTTTCTCCTTCTTTTTGAATAGGAAAATCGACCCTTGGATAGGCAATTTCATAATCTCGACTAATGTAATATTCATCGTCAAATGTATGAATTTGTTCTAAAATTTTCTCCTTGTCTGGATTCTCCACAAAAGCCTGCGAAGCAATCACTTTAGCATCAGGAAACGCCCGCCAGCCAATAATGTGGTCATAATCAGAATGTGTGAAAAGTAAATAAACCGGTCGATTTCCCTTAATTTTCTCCACAAAATGACGAATCGTTTCTACCTCATCAGACAGCCAATTTGGGTCAACGACTAACACTAAATCCGACGTTTCTATAACCGTTGAAGTCGTACAAAAAAGCGCACTTTGAAAGACGGTTAAATGATGATTTTTAAATTGAATCATATATTTTAAGAAAATTTTAAATGAGTATTATAAATGAGTATTATAATAAAATAAATGAATGAATGCAAAAACTGCCTAATATCTGCAACAAAAATAATATCTTTACATTAATTGTATAAGCTCTTCTTTCAAATTTAACACATCCAAATCACTTTAATAAAAATAAAAATATGCTAAAATCATCGACAAAACTAATTTTGTGTGTCTTCACCTTACTGTTGACCTTCAATATCAGTGCCCAGCAAAACCTCACAGGCATTATCAACCATGACGGTTTAGACCGCGATTACCGCCTTCATTTACCCCCAAATTTTGACAGTGCGGACGAACTTCCATTGGTTTTCAATCTACATGGTTACGGCTCCAATGCCAGTGAGCAAGAGTTTTATTCGAACATGAATGGCGTATCGGATGACGGTAATTTTATCGTTTGCTATCCGAATGGTATTGATGCGAGCTGGAACGTTGGTTTGCCAAGCGGAAGTTCAGCAGATGACGTTGGATTTTTAAATGATTTGATGGATACGCTGCACAGCGTATACAATGTTAATCTCAATCGCGTCTATTCTTGTGGTATGTCGAATGGCGGTTATATGAGCTACAAATTAGCTTGTGAATCCAGCGACCGCATTACCGCGATTGCTTCCGTGACCGGTAGTATCGTTCCTGGAAATGAGGACGATTGTGAACCAACGCGCGCCGTTCCCGTCATGGAAATTCATGGAAACGCTGACCCAACTGTTGCTTATAACGGGAATTCTTTTGCCTTACCAATTGAGGAAGTTGTGCAGTTTTGGGTAGATAAAAATGGCTGTTTGAATGAACCGGACACGATTGATGTTCCTGATTTAAATGCCTTTGATGAAAGCACTGCCCAACGCATCGAATACCTCAATTGTGACGACGAAGCCGAGGTTGTTTTTTATAAAGTAGAGAATGGTGGACACACTTGGCCTAGTGCGCCGATTACGATTGGAACGACCAATCGAGACTTTGATGCCAGTATTGAAATTTGGGAATTTTTCAACCGTTTTGATTTGGAAGGTTCAATTACAAGCATTGAAAATGAAGTACAAGTAGCTGACATTCAGTTGTTTCCAAATCCAGCAACAAATGCAATTGTTTTAAATAATTTACCAACAACAACGCAGGAGATTCAATTTTTGGATGCGACGGGACGTATTGTAAAAACGGTTAGGTCAACTGGAAATCAAAAAATGGACTTATCTGTTGACGATTTAAATGCAGGTTTTTATTGGATTTTGGTGAAAGGGGAAAAGGAAATGCAGACGCTGAAATTAATGGTTCTTTGACAAATCCCGTAAAACACAAGTTTATTCTTGTTTTATAAATGCCAACTAAGAGTTGAATTTAGTGAATTATAAAAAACAAGATATGTAACCAGTATTAAAAAATGTCCCAAGTCATAATCATTAAAGCTGCTGCAAAACGTCCGTAAACATGTACAAGCAGCCCTTTTTCTGACCTGATTTTTGAGGCATTTTGAATACCGACTTTTTCAATAATCCAATTGAAAAAAGATTCAATTAGTTGTCTGACTTGGCTAACCGCTCTTGAATACATTTGGTCTATGAATTTCAATACTTTTTGTCCTTTTTTCTTTTTTACGGGAGTCAAAATTTGCAAATTATTGTTTTCAAACAGCCACTGCTCAAAAGCTTTGTTTGCATAAATTTTATCTGCAAAAATTGCACGGGCTTCAATGGTTTCCCACACAAGCTTAAAAACGGCCAAGTCATTATTAGAAGCGGGGCTTGTTCCGATATATTCTGGTAAAGGCAATTTGTTAAAAATGCTAAACCCCATTACGTGTAACTTCAAACCGTAATAATGGAGTTTTTTGAAAGCACAATAGCCTTTATTGTAGTATTTATTTGTTATCCTGGCTCCGAAGCTACGTGGACCTTTAGCCAGAATAATGGGCATAGAATCAATAACCGAAGCAATAAGCCCTTGATAACGTCTTATTTTTTCGGGATGAATTTTCCGCATTTTTGCCTCAAGCAACAATTGGCAAATGACTGGAAAAACAACATGCAAATTATTCAATCTTGTCAGAAAACCTTCGTAAGTATCGACCAAACGAGGAAACCATGAGCGAAGGTAATTATCCGCAAAATTATAGATTTCCTTGACGCTTCTTTTTTTCTCAACGATTATACCAAAGAGAAAAATTGTAATCACTTCTTCATCTGTAAATTTAGGGCTATAATTATTGCTCATTCTTTGGTAGTGAAGAACTAAATCTGTATCATAGTAGTCGCAGATGTGAAAGTAGATTTCGATAAGTTTATCGGTATTTCTCATATATTCTATTTTTTTGGTTCGTACCTTTAAAATAGAAAAAAAACTATTTTTCGCATCTGTTTTATATATAACAGAAACTTGTATATTTATTTTGTTAAAAAAACGAAAATAAATTGTTATGTGTGTAAGTCGTTGTATAACTGCCATATACACATATTTTCCAATTAAATAATTGGCAACATGACAAAAGATAACTAACTGATAATCAATATGTTTCAACTCTTAGTTGGCATTACTACGTGTTACTTACTAACTTGCTAAACAATTTCCATAAATTTTAATCCAAAATAAAAATAACATGAAATCTTTATTTGTTTGCTACTGTATATTATTGGCTTTTACCTCTGCCAATGCCCAATTTCAACCAACTGAAAAAGAACTAATGATTATGGTGTCGGATGGCACTGATAATGGTAAGAACAGTAATGTTGTCACCCCAAAAGACATTCCAACTTCCTACGATCAAGTCGGTGGTGGTAAGATGACATCAAAAGGTGGACTGGCTTTTACGGACCCTATTCGCTCTTTAGGAATGACCGATTGTATTCAGGCAGCAGCTTTTTTGAAACGTCCTGTTTATGGTAAATTGGGTTACCTGCTTATCTTCTCCGTCAATGATGCGATTGGTGGAAAGCAAGCGGTTTATACTGCACCGAATGGTCGGACCTACCAAGGTGTTTATCGCTTGGTGCGCCAAAAGTCTTCTTCTGAAGAACCAACACCAGCAGGTATGACAAACTATAAAGTTATTGGGACGTTTTTCCTTTTAGGAATTTCGTAAAAAGATTGAAAGGTTGAATTGTTACATGGCTTCCTTGCTATAACAATTCAACAATATGACCATTCAGCAATTCAACCTTTCTCCCCCTCCTCAATGTACCCATCCAATATCTCCTCCAAATTCGGTTTCGGCACCAATCCCTGATACCGTTCGACCAATTTACCTTGGTGAATAAACAATAAGGTTGGAATAGATTTTACTTTAAAATGCTGACTCAACTGCGGATTCTCTTCTGTATTGACTTTCGCAACCAATGCCCGACCATCGTATTCTTCCGCCAATTCATCAATGATCGGTCCAATCACTTTACACGGTCCACACCAATGCGCATAAAAATCCAATAAGACCGGCATCGTTGAATTTGTGACCAATTCATTGAAATTAATATCCGTAACTTGGGTCACTTCGTATTTAGGTTTCTTTTTCCAAAACATAAGGCACTCGTTTTTTTGAATAATGGAATATGAATAAATAGTTGAGGTCAATTAACAGCTACCACTTACAAGACAAAAATTAAGCTACTTTAGTTGAAACTAAATTTAGGAACATAACGCCCGCTTAATCCTACATATTTTCACTACCTTTACTCTAACGAAAATCTCTAATATTATCACCTTCAAAAATCACAAGACCGTGAAGAAACCATCACTTGTCGTGCTATTATGCACTTTCATTCCTTTAGCCATGTATGCCCAATTTGGCAAAAAATTCAAATACTCTTCGATTCATATTGCTGCTACCCTCAATTATTATGCACCCTTTGAGCCCTACACTTTCTTCGATGAATACATGACAGATGACCAAGATTTAATCTTAACCTTTCAAACCAACAACTCTGGAACCTTTATCATTGAAGACGACCCTATCAATGTACAGCGAACCGTTACCTTTGATTTCCCTTCCCAAATATTGGGTTTTGGTATGAGCTTGCAAATCCTTAGCGACAAATCTCTATTTCAAGAATTATCCATTACTCAGTTCTCCCTGTTCAAATCGAATTCGAAGATTGATTACCAAATTCAAAATACGGCTGGTTATTATAAAACTGTCTTATTGCAAGGGGAAGAACAAAAAACAACGGTTTTCGGAATGCGCTATGAATTTGGAAAATATTTTGGCAATAGAAAATCACCAGTCAAATTTGGATTAGGTGTCGGCATAGAACCAACTTTTTATAGGTTCAAAATGACGCCCAAAAGCAGTCGCCGATTCCCCATTACCGCTAAATTTACCACGATTGAGATGTCTGCTATTCCTATGCTCTCTTTCAAAATTGCAAAAAAAGTGACTTTAGACATCAAGATAATTTCCAATTTCCTCATTGCTGATTTTGAATCAGTGACGGAAGACAACCCGACCAGACCTAAAGGTGTCAATAGTTTTGCACGAAATTACAATTTACCAGAAATTGACTTAGGTGCGAGCTTGGTCTTGCGATGTCAGATTAAGGATGCGAAGAAGCGGAGTCGGCAAAGGGATTAATCCGTTTATTTTTAAAACAACAATTGAATAAACTGTTGATTACCAAAAGACCAAGGCAGCAGTTTAAATATAAAATTAGTTCTAATACCCTAAATAAAGTTCATCAAAGAGTAGATTTCCAAGTACATTCCACTTATTTTCGTAAGTTCAAACTGACTTCATACACAATGAACACACGTGTCTTTTTTGCCTGTACTTTAACAAATTTTAAGCAAAACAGACATTTTTATTAAAAAAACGATACGTGTTCATGCTGTTTTTACAGCAGTTTGGACTTAACAATCGTCATACCTTTTCAACTTATTCTACGAAATATTTCGTTTTTCTGTCCAAAAACTACCAAGTTACCTTCAAATCGCGCTATCTTTACACCATGCAATTCATCAAAACCATCCTCAACTTCCGCCTCCAACAAATCTGGCGAATGCTCAAAAGCATCGGAGTTATCTTGCTTCTTTTAGCCTTGCCGATGATTGGAGTTTTCTTGTTGAGTGCTCTCAAATGGCTGAGTGAAGTAGACTGGTGGACCGCAGCATTAGCCGTATTCGGATGCTTGTTGTTCTTGCATTTTCATCGTCCAGATAAAAAATGGCTGATGCACCTGCCCTTCAAAAAACGGCAATTATTTTTAATTGAATACTCTTTTGCCATCTTGCCAATGAGCATTGCAATGGTTGGCTTTTTTCAAGATTGGATAATCGCCGGCTTGTTTCAGGTAAGCGCAATTGCAGTCAGTTTCATCCCCAATTTTAATGCAAAGAAAACGCAGCAGACTTGGTTTTTAAACTTGAATAAAATACCGATTGAAGCCTTCGAGTGGCGTGTTGGTTTGCGCAAAACATTTCCCTTAATTTTCTTGTATCTAATTGGCTTTTTTGTGGCAAAATATATAGCAGGCGTTTCAATAATTTGTCTATTGATTATAATGTTAGGAATGAGCTTTTACGAAACTTTAGAACCCAAAGAATTGCTCGAAGCCAGCTTATTAAAAGCCGGTTTATTGAAAAGAAAAGTATGGGTGCATAGTTGTTTTATACATACTACTTTTCTCCCTTTGTATGCCCTATTTTTATTTTTCCATTTAAAGTATTGGTACTTCTTATTGCTGCTACTTTTAGTCGTTCAAGCGAGTCTTTTATTTGCCATCTTTTTCAAATATGCGCACTATCTACCTCGCCGCCAAAAGGCACCCAATCAGACCCCTGTCGGGTTGTTTTTTCTTGGTCTAGTCGTTCCATTTTTTACACCGGGTGCAATTGTCGCTCTTTTTATTTATTGGCGAAAAGCCGTCAAACGAATCAATTACTTCTATGCTAACCATCACTAATCTAAAAGTTGCTTACAAGAATAATTTGGTTTTGAAAGGACTAAATTTGACTGCTGAAGAGGGAGAGATTCACGGTATCTTGGGCATGAATGGCTCTGGTAAATCAACTTTCTTCAACGCATTGTATCGCTTCCTCCCAGTAGTTGCTGGTGAAATTTCCTTTAATAGCAAAGCAATCCATCAAAAGGACATCGCCTATTTAGAAACCCATCATTTTTTCTATTCCTATATGACAGGTGAAGAATATCTGCAATTGTGTGCCTTGCAAAACCCCAGTTTTAACATCAAAGAGTGGAATCAGATTTTCAATTTGCCCCTAAAAACGATGGTGGACACCTACTCGACCGGCATGAAAAAAAAGCTGGCTTTTATCGGCAATATCGCGCTTAATCGGCCAATTATGGTACTCGACGAACCGTATAACGGCGTTGATTTTGAAAGCTGTGAAATCATCTATGAAATTTTGCTACGCTTACGCAAACAAGGTAAAGTCATTCTCATTTCCTCCCATATTATTGAGTCGCTCACCAATGTTTGTGACCGAGTCAGTTACTTGAATAATGGCCTGATTGAACGAGAGTATTTAACCACTGATTTTAAACAAATGGAACAAGATTTACGGGATTTTATAAAATCGAAGGTGGAAAATAATCTGGATTCGTTGTTTTCAAAATAAAACATAAATTGAGGAGAATGCGAAGGAATCTTTCAACTAAAAATTCCTTCGCACAAACTAGATTCTCCCCCTAATTTTTCACCTCAGCCAATAACCCGTACCTCGCAACACATTTACCAGTCCCGCCACTCCGCCGTTACATCATCATCCTCAGCGTTGTGCCCCATCAAAAACCCTGATTGAATAATCACTTCACAGATATTTTCCCGTTGGTCGTTTTCAATCAGTTCGCCGTTACAGTCGGCATTCAAATCATTGAGATCAAGCACTGTTTTTTCAACCAATTTCATGGCTTCCGACTTTGATTTCACTTTTTCCAGTTCATCCAAATGGTCATCCAGAATCTCGATACATTCATCTACATCTTCTTCCGTGTAGCTGACGTCTGCATCCGTCATGTAATCCATCATACTGGAACGAATCCAGACTTTTGCCGCTTTAATTTTCTGATTGTCTTTCAGTTTCATTATTAAAAAATCTTATCTTTATGGTATTTAAAATTAGTTACAAATCTATTAGACTTTTTACGCCGATAGAAACAGTTATTTTAAAATATCTTTTTCTATCTCCGTTAAAAATCTATTTTAAACGAAGTTCTTCTTCGCCTTCATATTTAACAGGAATACTCACCTGCACACTACCCAATCCCGCCTTAATGTGACCATCCAATTGATATTCTACCAACTTTTTCTTAAAGATGTCATTGATAGAAGATTTGAAATCCTTAACGGTATCTTTTAACGGCACTTTAAAGTTAAGAGGCAAGGTAAAATCCGAATTTCCACTCATCGACGCATGGACATCTTGAACCACGTTAGTCACCATTTTTCCGTTGATGTAAACATCCAAATCAACCGAAGAAACATCCGCACCCAACATATTTGGATTGTGAAATAACGCATCACCAGACAAGGTAACACTGCCTCCGTTAGCAATAGAGAATGATTTAAACCGTACATTTTCTAAGGTCTTAAAAACAGGTTGTTGAGGATTTTCACAGCTTAAAAACAGGCATGAAATTCCCACAATAATAGCAATAAAAAGTTCTTTCATTGGGGTGTTTAATTAGTTGAATAAAGTCCAAAATTAAAGAAATTCGTTTTGACCCTGCAATTTAGGCAATTCCTTTTGAGCTTTTAAACATTATGACAGAGATTTATGCTTTTTTATTTAAATGTGTATAAAATTAGTATCTATCGTTTCTTTTATAAGTCTAAATAATATGTTTACTTTAACGAACAATTTTAAAAATTTGTTCGTTAAAGCATTTAAATTAAGTTCCCCCGAAGTGGTGAGTTCAGCCCACCACTTGGGCTTTACTTGAGAATATTAAGGTACGAGGTGGGCAGAACCCACCGCGTACCATAGGGTAAAATTAAATTAACCGACTAAGTGGCAATTAATTCGGTAATTTTACAAACATCTTTTTCCGCTATTTTCCCTTTAAAAATTCTTCAATAACAAAGGCTATTAATGATTTTTTAAAGAAAAACTATCGAAAAATTTTACCGAATTAATTACCACGAGTTACTTAAATAATGATTGAGAATATTTTTTTCAAAAATAAAACCAGTAAAATGAATAGTTTCCGTTTTTTAATAGTACTAATTATCCCTTTCTTTTTTACCGCTTGCAACAAAGATGAAGTTGCCAAGTTAGAGAAAGAAATCTCCTTGAAAGATGAGCAAATCAAGCAGTTGGAAGGCCAAGTGGCACACGCCCAAACGACGACCAACAGCCTCCTCGATAGAATGTCTGACCTCTCCATCGTCAATAAAGAAGGTGCGCAAAGCATTCGCAAATCATTGGAAAACATCACACAGCAATATTCTTTTATCCAAGATTTGACGGCTAAAGTGCAGTCCAAAGATTCGCTCAATCTTGCCTTGGTCATGAACCTAAAACGCTCGCTCGACGACATCAACGACGAAGATGTAGAGATTGAAGTGAAAGGCGGTATCGTTTATGTGAGCATCTCGGATAAGCTATTGTTTAGCGAAGGAAGTTCCCGCGTTTCTGATGAAGCGGAATCTGTTTTAGGCAAGGTGGCTGCCGTGATAAATGACCATGATGAACTCAATATTTTGGTGGAAGGTCACACAGATATTGAGCCAATTTCTAATAATTGTATCCAAGACAATTGGGATTTGAGTACGAAACGAGCGACCGCGATTGTTCGGTTGTTACAAGAAGACCACTTCGTTTCACCAGAGCGATTGACTGCCGCAGGTCGCGCAGAATACATGCCAAAAGCTGATAATCAAACCGAGGAAGGTAAGGCGAAAAACCGTCGAACAGAGATTTTAATAATGCCTCGCTTTGACCAGTTTTTTGCCTTGATGGAATCGCCGGAATTGATGAATTAGCGTAGAGATGTTTTTTAGGGAGTTTAAGAGTAAAAAAAGGTTTTGAAAAAATCTTTTTCTATCCTCAAAACCCACCCCGGGGTGTACGAAAAACTGCACGTGCCCGTATTCATTAGGCACAGCGTGCTGGCACCCTTGGTAATGGTAAGATGAAGATATTCCAAAGCCGCAGCGCGGTGGGTTCTGCCCATCTGTTCTGTTCTAAGCAAAACCGAAGAGGTGGGCAGAACCCGAATGTCATCAACTTAAGCGCAGTAGCGGATACCTTGAAGGTATCTGCTACCTAAAATAGAGCGAATTAGGTAGCAGGTGCTCTGAAAGTATCCGCTACCTGTGCGACACCAAATCGTTAAGTTGATGACATTAGGGCAGAACCTACCGCTTCGGGAGAACTCAATAAACCTTTTACTACAAAGTCTTTAATTTAGACTTTATCAAAGAACCACTTCTTTAAAATCCTCTTCCCTCAATTCATCCAACTTCCCCGTTTCCTGTAAAAACTTCGCCCAATATTTCGATTTATCTTCCTTTTCCATAAACGCCAATATCTCTTCAAATTGCCCTTTTATCTTTTCAGAAAGCACATTTTCATTTAGAAATTTTTCAAAAATAATCCTCACTGTTGTCTTCTTTTCTAATGGCATTGCCTGAATATTATAATAAAAAGGTTGCTCTAAAATGTTGATATAAAAATCATCCACTTCAATCATTTTCGATTGCAAACTTTCCAAATACAACGTAGGCAGGTGCGCAATATTTAAAATAGAAACCGTCGGTGCGAGTTGGAAATCCAAATGAGGCAAAGCACGAATCTTTTCTCGATTGTCCAAAATTGTCGCCCAAACCATTTCTTTACGAATGTACTCCCCCAAATCTTCACTGGCATCAATGCTTGCTAAAATTTCTACTTTTGGAAAATGCGCCCACATCTCCAACACCTTCCAGCGTTTAAAATGCAGCATCGAGAAGTTGGTATTGTAACGCAAACGCACATTCGTCGCCTTATTTTCAATCAGCCATTCCAATAACAAATAATGCTCTTCCGTTGCCAACGGTTCACCACCAGCAAAGTAGATTTCTTGGGCATTTAGAAGCGCGTCACCCGTTTTTTTAATAAAATTATTAAAGTCGTTGATATTTTTAAGAATGGCTTTTTCCCCCAAGTTTGTCCCCAATACTTTTGCATCTGCAAACCATTTGGAACTCGCTCCATGCCAACACGTCCGGCAGCGAAAATTGCAAACATTGGAAAAACGAATGTCAAAATAAATCGGCAATTCAATCGGATTGTTAAGGATTTGTACCTCCGAAAACCGTTCAAAGGTCTCTTGCCTAATGCTTTTTCCACCCGCCGCTTCCCGATGAATACATTGCGCACAACGCTTGTCTGCTTCCCCTTTTACAAACTTATCGCGCAGTTTATTGATGGCTTCTCCATTCCATATTTCCTCCAGATTCTGCTCATTAATATTGCCATAAGGAATATTGGCAACACAGCAGGCTTTAGCCGTTCCGTTGTTGGAAACATGGAAATGAATCCAAGGCATGAGGCAATAGGGTTGCTTTTTTTTCATAGGAACAAAGGAAGGGATTTTTAATTACTTTACTGATGTTAGGCAATTAAGTACCTGGACACAATTAATCGAATATCTAAAGAGTATCTTTTTCCGTTATTTTCCTCTAAAAAATACTTCAATAAAGGGATTATTCAAGAATTTTTTAGAGAAAACTAACGAAAAAATCTTACTTCTTTGATTGTTCGATTATTTATGTTCAGGTACTTACCAACTAATAAATTAAACATTTTATGCTTGCCCTTTTTAATAAATAGGGTTCTTTGACAAATCCCGTGATTGCAAAGCCTTCAGTAGCGGGTACTTTTTCAGTATCCGCTACTGTATTCGCTAAAAGTAAGGGGTACTGAAAAAGTACTCCTTACTAACAAATTTAGATTTCACGGCATTTCTCAAAGAACCTAAAATTAAAGACTTTATCCTAATTACTTATCCACGAAGTGGGTGAATATGAATAACTCCGAGTGCAATTCAGGGGCATTTGATGAAACGCAAAAATCCTGAAGGGATTGAATCTAATTGATATTCAATCCCTTCAGCGTTACGTTATCCTACTTTCAATACCACGGATTTCATCCGTGGTTATTCCCATTCAATCCTTTCAGGGTTATGGCTATTTGACAAGTCCTATGAAAGGTAAAGATATCCGATAGCGCTATCGCGTATCGGATACCTTTATGAAATCACGGAATTTGTCAAAGAACCATAAAAATTAGTGCATTTCGCGGCGGAAAAATTCAGTTTTCATATTAGACCCAAGCCGCTGCAACGGGATTATCAAGAGGAGCACGACAAAATCATAATAAAACTTGGTTTTAGCTGCTCCGCATCTCAGTAAGGAAATAGGAAATATAACAGCAATTACTTTACCACAACCCGCACCGCTTCCCACGTCTCTCCCGTCTGAATATGCAGCACATAAATACCCGATTTAAAACCAGCTAAATCAACATTTTGTCGTTGCAAACCGCCATTCAATTGTTGTTTTGGAAAAGTCTGCATCAATTTTCCATCCGTAGAAAACAGGCGCATTTGAACCATTTCGATTTGATTTAAAACAAAAGACACTTCTACATTTCCTACTGTCGGATTTGGAAAAACAGCCACTTGTAGTCCTTCATATTTTCCATTAAAATAAGCGGTAATTTGGTCATCTTTTTCAAAATTCAAGGCAAACGACACCCCTGTATTTCCACTTAAATCCTGCTCAATCGCTTCCCAATGAGAAAACTCAAAATCCGCATTTGGCACAACGGTCAACGTCACCGGAACACCATTAAAATAATAACCATCCCAAGGCAATTCGTCGGGGGTAATCGTATTTATTTGGATAGTTCCAGCACCTTCTGGGTAAGTATTTAAAGTCAAATTCACTTGATTATCAAAACCAAAAAAGGCTTGCAAATGCTTGCGATTTTCTACCGCGCGTTGCGATGCAAAAGATAAGATATTGGGTATGTGAAGCGTATCTCGCGTCTCCATCGTCGAACAAAAACTACAGCCAGTCCAACGTTCCAAATGCGCACCAATCTCGGGACGAATGCGATCATTGGCGGCTTCGACAGCTGCGGTAAATTCTTCCGCCGAAAAGATGGTATTTAGCAAATCTGCGTAGCGATTGATGAAGTAATTTCGATAGTTTTCATTCTTCATCAACTCAATGTGAATCATTATATGTGGATTGGTTTCTCCCTGCTGCGTGATGATGCGTTTGTAAGCCTCGCGGTCAACGTGTGACCACGGATATAGCCCCATTCCTGCATCCAAATCAAACATCATATACCGCCATTTCGCATCCAGTTTTCGCTCTCGCCAATACTTGATATTTCCTTGCGGCCAGTCGGTGTTGGCAATCGCCAATTGTGACACAAAATAATCCGTCATGGAGTTTAAATCAAAATAAGAAGCAGCCTGTTGAAAATTACTTTCCACACTCATATCGTGCGTCATAATGTATTCAAAATGTTGGTCGAAAACATCAAAATTGCCAACAACTACGAGCGTATCTTCTTCCAAAAGGTCTATCTTATCAACCGCAATACCATAATTGGATTCTACATAAAATTCGTCCGATTTTTCCCGCAAATTCATTAACCCCCAATATTGCCCATTCAGATATAAAATAAATGGCTGATAGGCCAAAACATCCACATCTATTCCATTGTCAATCAAATGATTAGCCATAAACCCACTTCGAAAATGTGTATTAGAAAAATCACCGCCAGAGTTGCGCAAAACGAGTCTTTCAAAAGAATCAGCGGCTTTATTTTTAAAGAAAGGATAGTTGATTTTATCAATGCCAAACTTCGGTTTTGTAATCAAGCGAAGGGCTTTTTGCGGCTTCGTTCGCGTACCTCGGCCACCGTGGG
>JBLHWU010000161.1:0-15247 GCA_047629355.1 Saprospiraceae bacterium
CATATGCTATGGAAAATATCAAGCGAAACACCTACAGTTCTCTGGAATTCATCAGTACTCAATTTAGAAACATCAGCAAAAACAGTCATTTGAATATGTACTTTTTAAATATGAATTAAAGCAGACCGCAAGGTGCAAAATTTAACTAACTGATAATCAGCTGATTAAATTGTAAAGATGTCTAATAGATTGCTTTGTTATAAAAAGGGAGAGGGCGGATTTTGTCCAGAAAAATCTTAGCCTATCTTTTCTTTTCTTTTAAAATAATTGGCGATGCGATTTTCTTCTTTATCATAATCTGTCAAAAATTTCTCTCGGTCTCTATATAATTCACTACTCAATAGCAAAGCAACTGGTTTCAACATATCAATATGTTCAAAAACAATTCGCGTAATTGCTAACAATGGCAATGCTAAAATCAGCCCCGAAACGCCCCAAATAGCCCCGCCAATCAGCAAAGAGATAATCGCTGCCAATGGATTAATTTCTACACTTGACCCAACTACTTTTGGTGTAATCAAGTTGCCTTCGATTGTCTGGACCACACTATATAGTGCTATAATAGCCAGAGGTTGCCACATCGTATTGGTCGTAGCAATTGCAAAAGCAAAGGGTAACATACCGCCTATAATCGTTCCAATATAAGGAATAATTGCTAAAAATGCGCCCAAGAAACCCCAGAAAAAAGCGTATTCAATGCCTATGATAAATAAACCAAAACCATTCAATAATCCTAAAATAAGAATTACAACAGCGAGTCCCGAAAGGTATTTTTGCGCGACAGATTGAATGTTGCTAATACCTTCTCTTGCGTCTTCTCGTTGCTTTTTCGTAAATTGTCCTAAGAGGAAGTTTTTAATGGAAGTTCGATATAAAAGGAAGAAAAAAGTGTACAAAAGAACCAGTAAAATGCTAATCAATAAAGTGGAGGAGGTACTCAACCACCCACCCAGTATTTGCATTGGCGCATCTAATGCACTCGATATATTATCGCTCAACCATGCTTCTCCTTCTGCTTTGCTGAAACCGAAATTTTGATTTAATAAAGAAAATATTTTATTAATACCATTTTTAATCTTTCCAGAAATAGCGGGCATATTAGTGAAAACATCGACAGACTGTGCAGCAAAAAGACTTATGGTTAGAACGATAGGAACTAAGGCTACGATGAAAGAAACCAGAATTGAAACGACTCTGTTTTTTAGGTGTTTTTCAAAAAAATCAGAAACTGGTTTGAGCATAAATGCAAAAAACATTGCAAAAACAATCGGTGTGATAATATTTTTTCCAATACTCAAAATGTAAACTACCAAGCAAATAACGATTAGTAAATGCGCAAAGCGCTGAATATTGAAAGTCTTATTCATGTTTTTTTTGTTTATTGAATTGATTCTGTCCAAAGTTTATTTTCAAACAGTACGTTAGGCCACATCTGGTATAGAACAGAATAGAGTCTAGCGATGTTCAAAAAGTGTCGACTATTTGAGCGCATTCATTTACTCAGGTGCTTTTTGTTTATTAAAGGGGGGATATAAAAATTGGATTTTTACAATCCCAAAATAGACCTGAGTCGTGACCTTTATTTTCTTTATTTTCTTTATTTTGTAAATAAAGAAATGCAAAATAACTAAATGTAGGTTTTTGGTAGTGAGATTTTGTTCTTAGTTTTTGCTTTAAAAATACTATTTATGTTGATATAAGGAGCATTTTTAAAGTAAAAAATAAGGGCAAAATATCCTCGCCTGTCCGTATGGGGTAAGAATCTATAGTTATTTATTCGTTCCTAAGCAACAATTTTTCGTTAAAATACTTTCTAATAATAACTTTAGCATCACATAATTTTTATAAATAATTTACGATGATACAAGACCTTCGCGAAAATTACGATTTAGCAAAACTGGAACGGGAAGACCTCAACTATGACCCGTTTGTACAATTTAAAAATTGGTTCGATTATGCCGTCAGTAAGGAAGTGACAGAACCTAACGCTATGACTGTAGCTACCGTGACCGCTGATGGAAGACCTTCTGCGCGCATCGTTTTACTGAAAGGATTCGATGAAAAGGGCTTTGTTTTTTATACCAATTACAATAGCCTTAAAGGGCAAGAATTACAGCAGAATCCGAATACTGCACTGGTTTTTTGTTGGCTAGATTTACATAAGCAGATTCGGATAGAAGGAAAAGTTCAGAAATTGAGTCCGCAACAATCAACTGAGTATTTTCAAAGCAGACCTAAAGGAAGTCAGATTGGAGCATGGGCATCGCCACAAAGTTCTGTGATTAAAAATCGAGATATTTTAGAAGAGAATACGGAAGCCTTAAAAGCTCAGTATGCAGATGCTAAGAAATTGCCGCGTCCAGAAAACTGGGGTGGATTTTTGGTGAAACCGACGATGATTGAATTTTGGCAAGGACGGACGAGTCGTTTGCACGATAGGTTGCGATATACGTTGGAAGAGAGTGGGGGGTGGAAAATTGAACGATTAGCACCGTAAAAAAGGTTTTGGGTACTGGGTTTTTGTACTGGGCAAAACCCAACACCTACAACCCAATACCCAATACCTATCTAGCAAAATCGCTCGTAAGCCATTTTCAAGTTCTCAGAAATAACCTGTGCAGAACGACCTTCGATATGGTGACGTTCTAAAAAGTGTACTAATTTACCATCTTTAAACAAGGCAATTGCTGGAGAAGATGGAGGGTAAGGCAATAAAAATTCTCGTGCTTTCTGTGTCGCATCGCCATTCACGCCTGCAAAAACAGTCATCAAAGCAGCAGGTGTTTTCTCGTTGTCCAAGGACATTTTTGCGCCAGGACGTGCGTTGGCAGCTGCGCAGCCACAAACAGAATTAACGACCAATAAGGCCGTTCCTTCCATGTTTTCAATTGCTCCGGTAACTGATTCTGGAGTGGTCAAGCCTGTAAATCCATGTGCTGTTAATTCAGCAGACATTGGAGTTGTTAATGCTTCTGGATACATATTTTTATGATTTCGATTAAGGAATAGGAAATAAATAAACGGTCCGTTATGGCGAAGTAATTTTTTCCTATCACTAAATTAATTTAATATTTACTACAAAACGCAAAGATACAAGTTTTGCATCAAATTCTTTACGCTAACAATGCTATACAACCGTTTTTCAAAAAAGTTGAAAATAGGGTGTAATCTTTGTAGTATTTTTACTTTGTCTCTCATTTTTGACTTAAATCTGGTTTTTTTTCAGCAAAAGTCTGAAACGCAACATCTTTTAACAAAAAAACGTTAGTTACTTTATTTTAATAAATACTATTTTTGGGACTTCAAATAAAAACTTACAACGATGAAAAAGAACTTGTTATTACCGCTAATCTGCATAGCACTTCCAATTTTCCTGGCCTTGCCTTTTGGCTGTACATCTGATGAATTGCCAAAGCCTTCATTGGATTTTTGCGATTCGCTGAGTTTGACAATGTTGACTTATGACAATGACATCAGACCAATCGTAGAAACAAAATGTACCAACGACGGCTGTCATGGTTCTGGGTCTTTGGATGGTGATTTTACCAATTATCAAGGGATGCTGTTAGATTTGGAAAATGGGAGAATCAATGAAGAAGTCAATATTGACCGAACGATGCCACAAGTTGGTTCGGATGAATTGACGGATGAAGAACGGGAGATGCTTCAATGTTGGTTAGGAAATGGATTTCCTGAAAGCTAACATTTTTAATAAAAAGCAAGAATGGTTTTTTAGCAATTCAAGCAAAATTCGCTCTTAAAATCTATCAAAAATAAAACGACGATACAAATGAAAAAATTCTTACTATTTATAACTACTCTTTTGATTAGCCAAGCCGTTTGGGGACAAGAATATGCGTTCCAAACTTTCAAAGACCGCTGGGTTATCAATACACACTCTGTCGAAATGCTGCCTAAAAACCGCATGGATTTTCGGGTAACACACCGTTTTGGAGACCTTGCTGGAGAGGCAGGTGGTTGGCCAACATTTTATGGTTTGGAAAGTGCTTCAGATGTATTGATTGGTTTTGAATATGGTGCGACTGATAATTTATCAGTTGGGGTTTTTAGAACCAAAGGCGCAGGAGATTTAAAACAGTTGATTAGTCCAACCGTAAAATATAGACTCTTGCAACAAGAGTCTGGTGGTACACCAATCACTTTGACAGCAGTGGGCGTCGGTTCAATTTCGACTATGCAAAAAGTGGATGAATCAGAAGGCTTGAACAGTTTTCCAAAATTCAGTAGTCGAATGGTTTACAACTTGCAAATGTTAGCCGCTCGAAAGTATTCAGATGCCTTTTCTTTGCAAGTTTCGGCGGGTTGGACGCATCGGAATTTATCCCCTTTCGGAGAATTGAATGACATCTTTAATGTTGGTTTTGCGACTCGAATCCAAGTCTCGCATGCCCTGAGCATCGTTGGAGATTTTGTTTTGCCGCTGAATGGTGTGCAAAGTCCGTTCGATGATACTGATGGTCCCCAATATTCACCAAGTATCGGCGTAGGAATTGAAATAGAAACGGGCGGACACGTTTTTCAAATAAATTTGGTTAATTCACAAGGAATCATGCCGACGGATTACATTCCATATACGAAAGATGCGGAGTGGAGCAAAGGACAATTTCGATTGGGTTTTACGATTTCAAGAATGTTTAAAATTAGATAAGATAAAGAGAGCATTGTGGAAATCAGGAGAGGAAAAATGTCTAATTAAAAAAGGAAAAAGATGAAAAATTACTGGTACATATTCATAGCAATCGCTGCATTTGTGCTTTTTGCAGGCGTTGCTGGGGAAAAGGGAAACCGTTTTTTAGTAGATGAAACGACTTCAGTGGCGGAGGTTTTAAAGAAATTGGGTGACAAATCTTTATCACATCAACCAAATTTTTCTATCAACGGTGTTTCGGCGAAAGCGGGGGAAGACTTAGTACTTCGAGGCATCGCCAAAGACCCAAAAGGTGACGGAGAAACTAAGAAGCAAAGCAAGCACTTTGTTTGTACTTCTTGTCACAATGTGGAGCGGGAAGACCCCGATTTGAGCAAAGTTGACCCAGAGGCACGACTATTATTTGTCAAGGAAAAGGGTTTACCATTTTTGCAAGGAACAGCTTTGTACGGAGCGGTTAATCGAACCAGTTTTTACAATGGCGACTATGAAAAAAAATACGGTGACTTGGTTTTACCTGCGCGAAATAATATTCGAGAAGCCATTCAATTGTGCGCAGTCGAATGTTCGCAAGGACGACGATTGGAAAGCTGGGAAATGGAGTCTGTTTTGGCCTATCTATGGACGATTGATTTAAAAATGGGCGACTTGATATGGTCTGAAAATGAGCTGGAAGACGTCAAAATAAAAGCAGAAAAAGGGATGGCGGACTCCACTGCAATTGCCTTAGTTAAATCAAAATATTTAGCGGGTGCACCTGCGACTTTCGTTGATCCACCGCAAGATAGAAAGCAAGGCTATACTCGGACAGGTAATCCTGATAATGGCAAATTGATTTACGAATTGAGTTGCTTGCACTGCCATAAAAACGAAAGATATTCTTTCTTGAATTTGGATGAATCGAAGTATTCTTTGAAATTTTTGGAAAATTATTTTCCAAAATATAGTGACCTTTCCGTATATTATGTTGCGCGATATGGGACGAAGCCACATCCTGGCAAGCGGTCTTATATGCCGCATTATACGAAGGAAAAATTGTCGAATGAAATGATGGAGGATTTGCGTACGTATGTGGAGCAGGAAGGTGAAAAGTAGGTTTCTCATTTCAATTTAGGAGTTTGAGGGATAAAAAAGGTTTTGCAAAAAAAAAACTTTTTTATCCCTCAATACCCCTACTTGCGCTGCCGGAGGTAGTGCGCATTTTTGCTGCGGAGAGTCGTTTCAAATAAATGCTCATCAGTTATTACCACCTTTATCAAACTCAAATTTAATTCAAACGTTCGTTTGCAGTGACTGTTCTGTAAACATTTCATCAAAATATTTTCCAAAATTATCTTCACATTAAATGGATTCATTAACTCAAATTGTACTCGGCGCAGCCTGTGGCGAAGTAGTTTTAGGTAAAAAAGCAGGCAATCGGGCCATGCTGTGGGGCGGTATTGCAGGAACGATTCCTGACTTGGACATTGTCGCTAATTTTGTAACAGACGACATGACGGCCTTGGCATTTCATAGAGGGATTTCACATTCTTTCTTCTTTGCAGTCACCGCGCCGATTGTGTTTGGTTGGTTAGTGGCGCGATTTTATAAGAGCGGTTTATATCAGCAAAAAGCATACAAAGGCATTGCGATGTCAATATGGTTACTGCTAATGGGATTGATGGCATTTGGAGTTAATTCTGTGCCGATTTCGATGGAAAAAGGCATTAGTTGGCCGGTTTTGGCAATTAGTATTGGTGTATTTGCCTTGGCGACAATTGCATTGTGGCGGAAATATTATCAAACCGAATTTGATGAAATTAATATTTCAACAAAAGAATGGGCATGGCTATTTTTCTGGGCAATCATTACGCATCCGCTGCTGGATTCTTGTACGGCTTACGGAACGCAATTGTTTCAACCTTTTTCGGATTATCGAGTGGCCTTGAATAATGTATCGGTGGTTGACCCGATTTACACTGTACCCTTTTTGATTTGCCTGATAATCGCTGGACTCATGACTCGAAAAAGTTCGAAACGACGTTTGGTGAATTACGCTGGGATTGGGATTAGTTCGGCGTATTTACTCTTTACAGGCTATAATAAAATCAAGGTTGACCGTGTTTTTGAAAATTCTTTAGCAGAACAAAATATCTCCTATAATCGCTACACTGCTTCCCCAACGATTGGGAATAATATTTTATGGCATGCAGTAGCGGAAGGTGATTCAGCATATTTTCATGGTTATTATTCCCTTTTAGATGAACAAAAAAAAGTGCTGAATTTTATTGAAATCTCTAAAAATCACAATCTCTTGACAGGTCACGAAAACGACCGTTCGATTAAAATTTTAAAGTGGTTCACTGATGATTATTACAACGTAACTCAACGCCCCGATGGACATTTGCAGTTAAATGATATGCGCTATGGTTCTCGGTCTGGTGAATTTAAGAGCAATGATGACTATGTTTTTAAATTTGTTTTAAAAGAAGAGGACGGTGTCTTGGAAGGGCATGAAAATCGCGAACCACCTAAAAGTAGCGAAATGAGTGGCTTTTTTAAACGTTTAAAAGGAATTTAAATAATGGTAAAATAATGAATTGTTCAACGATTGTCGTTTCTTTTGTTCTTTGTTTATTTTTGAAATAGTCATTATTTTTATATAATGACTATTTCAAAATTAAAAAATAAGGGCAAAAGAGATACAGGAGAGTTGGGGAAGTTATTATTTTACCGTTATTAAGTCTTTCGTTGGTAAAAATATTCTATTTAAAAACAGCATTTTTAATAAGGGGTTTCATTCAATAGAAGAATGTTGTATTTTTGCGTTCAAAATGTAGTGGCGACTTTAGTCGCCAAGCTGCCTCGCAAAATACGATTCAGCAACTCGGCGACTAAAGTCGCCGTTACACTAACCAAATTAATCTAAAAATATACGACCATGCAACTAACAGCAGATAGTCCTACAACTATGGAACGACGGACAAAAACTGACCAATTTGAAGGCCACGACTATTACAACGTCGATGAATTATTTTCAGAAGAACACTTAATTGCGCGTGACGCTGTCCGCACATGGGTGAAAGCAGAAGTCAGTCCAATCATCGAAGACTGCTTTGAAAAAGCAAATTATCCGGTACATTTGTTCAAGCAATTGGGTGAAATCGGCGCGTATGGCCCAAGTTTACCGGTGAAATACGGCGGTGGAGGTATGGATGAAATCGCTTACGGTATCATCATGCAAGAGTTGGAACGTGGTGATTCAGGCTTGCGTTCAATGGCGTCTGTTCAAGGGTCATTGGTGATGTACCCAATTTATAAATATGCGTCGGAAGAGCAGAAAATGAAGTACTTGCCAAAATTGGGGAGTGGTGAATATATCGGCTGTTTCGGTTTGACAGAGCCAGATTCAGGGTCTGACCCAGGAAGCATGATTACCAATATCAAGGACGCAGGTGACCATTATATTTTGAATGGTGCGAAAATGTGGATTTCGAATTCTCCAGTTGCGGATGTTGCGGTGGTTTGGGCGAAAGACGAAGAAGGTAAGATTAGAGGAATGGTCGTAGAATCAAGCTGGGAAGGATTTTCTGCACCAGAAATTCACGGGAAATTATCGTTGCGAGCGTCTATCACGGGCGAGTTGGTTTTTGAAGACGTACGGGTACCGAAAGAAAATGTATTTCCAGATATTCGAGGATTGAAAGGACCATTGAGCTGTTTGTCAAAAGCACGATACGGTATTTCTTGGGGTGCAATTGGTGCTGCGATGGATTGTTACGATTCTGCTTTGCGATATTCTAAGGAGCGCGTACAATTTGGGAAACCAATCGGTCAGTTTCAGTTGACACAAAAGAAATTGGCGGAAATGATTACTGAAATCACCAAGGCACAGCTACTGGCATGGCGTTTGGGGACTTTAGCGAATAAAGGGGAAGCAACGCCAGCACAGATTTCAATGGCTAAACGAAACAATGTCCACATGGCATTGGAAATTGCCAGAGAAGCGCGACAAATTCACGGCGGAATGGGCATCACTAACGAGTATCCAATTATGCGTCACATGATGAATTTGGAGACTGTCCTGACTTACGAAGGCACGCACGACATCCACTTGTTGATTACAGGTATGGATGTGACGGGCTTGAATGCTTTTAAATAGACGAGGCGGGGTACTAGCTGCGGGTTGCTAAAGCAATAGGTTCTTAGAAGGCGAAATACCGAGCTTATCTAAGAACACGTTGCATTAGCAGCTTGTAACCCGCAATTCGCAACACAACTGTTAAAAATTTTATAAAAACGGTGATTTACCACGACCTTTTCATAAAATTGCATCTTTAGATAAAACAAAACTCCCTCTATATTACGTTAAAAAGGAAGTAATTTATTTGTTTTTCTAATTTGAACTTGCTTACAAAAGAATATTGACCATGCGATTTTTTGTTATCACCATATTAAGTAGTCTATTTTTTACAGCTGATCTTGCGGCGCAAGGTGAGCCGATTGTGTTGCAAAATCCTTCGTTCGAGGATATGCCGCGCATAGCCAAAGTACCGAGAGGATGGTATGATTGTGGATTTCCGACGGAGAGCGAACCTGATATTCAGCCAAGCGGTTCCGGGAGTTCTGCCTTTTTTAATGTTGTTCAACCTGCGCAAGACGGACAAACTTATGTCGGTATGGTGGTTAGAGATAATGATACTTGGGAAATGATTGCGCAAAGATTGACGCGACCGATGGAAGGCGGAAAATGTTATGAATTTAGTTTGTCTTTGTCTCGGTCAGAAATTTATGTGAGTCCCAGCCGAGTCACAGGGCAAGAAGTTAATTATACATCTCCCGTTAAGTTACGAATTTGGGGAGGAAATGGTTATTGCGAAAAAGCAGAATTATTGGCAGAGACGCCTTTAATTATTAATACTCGTTGGTTAGAATATAATTTCAAATTTGAACCAACTAAAAATTATAGCTACATTGTATTAGAAGCATTTTATAAAACACCTATTTTATTTCCTTATAATGGCAATGTTTTAATGGACAATGCTTCACCAATTTTTCCAATTCCTTGTGATACCGAAGTGCCAGAACTGCCTACTGAAGTACCTGTTCTTGCAGACAATACCCCGCCAACAACACTTGTAACAACGCCACCTGCTACACCAAAGCTGAAAGCAACGCCGACTCAACCAAATACGCCAATTGCCAAAACAAATCCAACTCCACCAAAGCTCAAAGTACTTAGGGATCTCGACCGTATGAAAGAAGGCGAAACGATTCGGATTGACAAGCTATTTTTCTTAGCTAATAAAACTGATCCAACAGAGGACTCTTATGAAGTTTTGGATGAAGTGTATGATTTTCTAGCTATTAATAAAGACATGATTGTTGAAATTGGCGGACATACTAATACAACACCAGCACATGCCTATTGCGACAGTTTATCGACAGATAGAGCCAAAGCGGTCGTTGGTTATCTGATTAGAAAAGGGATTGCGTCCAGTCGCTTGCAATACAGAGGTTATGGGAAGCGGAAGCCCTTGGTTTATGATAAAAACAGCAAAGCAAATCGTTTGAAAAACCAGCGCGTGGAGATTAAAGTGCTGAGTTTTAATGGGTAAGATTCGAGTGATTTTTTCCAAAAGAAAAGGGGTGTAAATTTAGATTTTACAGCCCTTTTCTTTTGGAAATAAATTAAAAATGAGCGAGAATTGCATTCTAAATGCTCTACTTCATGAGAGAACAAATCAACGATTTACGAATAAAGATATTACTTCGCCCGAATTCCTTCTCTCGCCATCCATTGCTTCAAATCTTCCTTTTTAATCGCCGACGCCATCAAATCTGGAAATTTATCCGGTGAACAAGCAAAAGCAGGCAAGCCTAAAGCCGCCATTTTTACGGCAATTGCTTTATCATAAATCGGCGCACCGTCGTCATTCAAGGCAAGCAAAGTAATAAATTGCGCACCTGAATTTTGAATAGTTGATACCTTCTTCAGCATATCATTCACATTACCACCTTCAAACAAATCAGAGATTAAAACAAAAATTGTATCTGCTGGATTTTGAATAATCGTCTGTGCATAACCGAGGGCTTTATTGATATCTGTGCCACCACCAAGTTGCGTTCCAAAGAGCAAATCAACGGGGTCATCCAACTTTTCTGTCAAATCAACCACTGCCGTATCAAAGACGATAAAATGCGTTTTGACAGAGCGCAGCGATGCCATAATTGCACCAAACACACTCGAATAAACCATCGAAGCGGCCATCGAACCACTCTGATCAATGAGCAAAATAATGTGTTTCAGCGACTGTCCTTTTCGTCCGTGTCCAATCAAATTTTTAGGAATAATCGTCTTGTATTCTTCTTGATAATTTTTCAAATTGGCGCGAATCGTTTGGTGCCAATCTATCTCTCTAAATTTTGGTCGCCGATTTCGCACACTTCGATTCAATGCCCCCTCAATCGCTTGGCGCATCGGATTTTTTAAGCGTTTCTCTAATTCTTTAACCACTTTTCGAATGACTTCTCGCGCTGTTTCTTTCGTTTTTTTAGGTAAAATTTTATTCAAAGAAATCAAAGTTGCCACTAAATTCACATCGGGTTCAATGGCTTCCAAAAGCTCTGGTTCGAGCAACATTTGATTCAGATTCAGTCGCTCTAGCGCGTCTTTTTGCATCACTTGCACTACTGAAGTTGGGAAGTACTCACGGATGTCTCCCAACCACCGATTGACATTTGGAGACGAGCCACCTAAGCCGCCTTCTCGCTCAGAATCGTAAAGGGCTTCGAGGACATTGTCCATGCCTTCGTCGCCTTCACCCATTTCTACTTCCTTAGCAGGGTCGGCTTGCTGCCCGAGAATGAGTCGCCATTTTCTTAGTTTTTCGTCCATGTTTAAATTGCGTAGCTACCGATTTTTTTAATAAATTTCACACTTTAAAATCACTTGAATCCATGATTAATTACTACGCGTTACTTATGTAGGGGCGCGCCCTTGTGGTCAACCAACGTATTAATTTACATGGCATTGGGCGAGCACAAAGGTGCGCCCCCTACATACCGAATAGTTCAGTTTATTGAACAATAAATCCCAATTTTTCAATATCCTTCCAAAACGCAGGATAAGACTTTCTCACGACCATTGGTTCCTCAATTTCTACTTCGCCCAACATTGCCAAAGGCGCAATTGCCATTGCTTGTCGGTGGTCTTCATAAGTTGGAAAAACGGGTGTATTTTCAACAACTGCTTTTCCTTCAATTTGATAAAAAATCTTATCTGATTTTTTAGAAAAATGAGGAGGCAACTGCGACAACCATACTTGGGTTTTACCCAATTCCGTTTGCATCGCTTTGATGCGGTCCGTCTCTTTAATTTTTAAAGTTTCCAAACCCGTAAATAAACCTTGCACGCCCAATCCGCCACAAACGACGAATAAAGTCTGCGCTAAATCAGGGCAACGAATAAAATCATGTTCAAAAAACGGTCGCGGTTCACCTGATTTTGACAAGTGTATGCCTTTTTCATTGAAAACAGTTTGTACACCAAATTTGGTCATCATTTTCACTAAAACGGAATCGCCTTGTACGCTATTTTCAAATAAACCATTCAATTGTAAATCCAACTTATCCGCAAAAGCCGCCATCGCATAATAATAGGACGCTGCCGACCAATCTGCTTCAACGGTAAATTCTTTTGCCTGATATTTTTGTGGTAAAATCTTAATTAAATTTCCTTCCCAATTGTGCTTTATACCAAAATAAGCCATCAAATTCAACGTCATTTCAATATACGGTCGCGAAACAATTTTACCATCCAAAGTCAATTCTAAACCATTTGGCAAGGTCGGCGCAATGAGTAATAAGGCTGAAATATACTGGCTACTCGTACCTGCCGAAATCGTTAATTGGTGATTTTGTGCTAAATTTTCAGCGGCATTGATGCGGAGTGGGGGATAACCTTCATTTTTCAAATAGTCAATATTCGCCCCTAATTTTCGCAAGGCATCTACCAAAACGCCAATAGGTCGCTGCTTCATTCTTTCCGTCCCTGTTAAAATTTGCGAACCAGGTTGCAACGATAAAAATGCTGTCAAAAATCGAAAGGTTGTGCCCGCTGGCCCTGCGTCTCGCGTTTCCTCGTCGCTTGCCAATAATTGCTGCATCAACTGGGTATCATTGGAGTTCGCCAGGGCATTTATCGTAAAATCTTCTTCACACAATGCCCGAATAATCAACACTCGATTGCTGATGCTTTTCGAGCCATCAAGTTGTATCTCACCGACGATATTTTTATCTTTTTTGGATATCTTGTAATTCATATTTACGTTTAAAAAGTGTTCTTTATCTTTGTGAATATTGAACTTCAAATTCTAAGAAGCTGTTCTAAACAAAACTCAAAACGATGAACTTCCTATTCAATATTGCAATTTTAGGCATTTTTCTACTATTTTTTGGCTGTCAGCCCATTAATGAAGCAGAAAATTTTAAGACGAAAAAACAATTTCCAACCCTTGAATCCGATCGCTACAATGCGGCGTTTTTGGTGATGGATGGCGTTTTTAATACAGAATTGACCGCGCCGTTTGATATTTTTCAGCACACTATTTTTCGCGACAGTATCAAGGCGATGAATGTTTTTACGGTTGCCAATACGGACGACCCTATTAAGACATTTGAGGGCATTCGATTGTTGCCAGATTATAATTATTTGACGGATACGTTGCCGCCAATTGACATCCTGATTGTGCCGAGTGCAGAACATCATTTAGACACGGATTTAGAGGATAAAGCGATGATTGATTTTGTGAAAAAGACGGCGGAAAACGCCCAATTTGTTACGTCTCATTGCGACGGTGCGTTCGTTTTGGCGAAAGCGGGATTATTGGATAAAGTGGCATCAACGACCTTTCCGAGTGACGTTCCTGCGTATCGAAAAATGTTCCCGAATTTGGAGGTTCACGAAGATGTTTTATTTGTGCGCGATGGTAAATTTATAACCTCAGCAGGTGGTGCAAAATCATTTGAAGCGGCATTGTATTTAGCTGAATTTTTATATGGAAAAGACGTTGCCCAACAGTTGGCAAAAGGCTTGGTGATTGATTGGGATTTGGAAGAAGTACCTTGTTTAATTAAGAATATAGAATGAAAGGTTTTTAGAAAGAAGTCAGACCGTTTTACTGTCAGAGGTCATAAACTCAATTATTCAAGAACTGTTTGTAGTCTTACCTCTGAGAGTAAGGCGGTCTGACTTCTGAACGAAAAGAAAGCAGCCAGACGAGATTAATTGTCTGACTGCTTCTAAAAAGAAGGTGTTTGTTCTAAATGCTAGTTCAAAATATATAATTCAAAAAAAAATGCTAGTTTCCTAAAAAAGCCTGCCGAGCTGCTTTTTTTTCAAAAGCCTTTATCAAAACGTGTAGTTAAATAAATATCGTCCTTACACCTTAGAATTCTCTCTCGACAGGCGAATAAGTATCTCAATAGTAAGCTGTTTCTTTCCTAATAATAAATAATAACTGCTTGTGTAAGTATGTATGTTAGTGCTACTGATACCAAAATTGAGTTGATAAAAGAGGGAGGAAAACGAGTCTTCCTCGCCTCAACAAATAGATTATCAACAAAGCATAATGCTTTTATCTTTAGAATGGGAATTAAATAACCTACGATTTTGAGAGAGAGGTTTTGTTCTCCATTTTGCTTCGGAAATGCCATTTATGTTGATATAATGAGCAATTTTAAAGCGGAAAATGAGGGCAAAATATCCTGTCAAAAGTTATAGGTTATTTGATTCTCGTTCTTTTGGTCGATTCAATACTTTTTCTGGACTGTGGACTTCAGTCCACAGTAGATGTGATTGGTCAGACATGGTGGACTAAAGTCCATTGTCCTTTGGCACAAAAGAGAAAAAAGTGCGGGCTATTTTATCTCTTAACAAAGCCCGCACTGAATATGAAACCGACTAAAAAATCGTTCTTCTGAGGGCATTTCCTCTGAAGTGGGCGTCAGGTTCTCAATGTGGTAAATGTGGTGACAAAGGCATGAAAAAATCGTGAGATTCTATAAAGCCTATTGTAAGTTTAAAATGTGTGAAACGTGTGGGTGTGTTGATTTAAATATTGTCCGTTTGGAACAATAGAAAAACAAAATTTCAGGATACTCTTTAATTGGATGTGTTCTTGTGGAAAGTCAAAATCAGTACCGAATCGGTGCTAAAATATTATTGGAATAGTGCAATAGGAAGGTATGGATAGCACGGGGGCTATTGATTGTCATAGTTTCTTTTTTTGTTTTTTAGAAAATTGTTTGTCTTAATTTTGAGCAGTTCTCCACCAACTTTCATTGGCGGAAGGATTTTAACCTTTTGGTCTTTGTAGGTAGTGTTAATAATGTGAGGGGTTCTCCACCAACTTTCATTGGCGGAAGGATTTTAACCTAATGTATTATTAAATATCAAATACAATGCCAAATATGTAATTTTTGAATAAATTATAAAAAAAAGTGATTTGAAAGTGAATTAGAACGTATTCTAATGTGTTTTTTCTAAAATAAGTAGGTGACCTTTAATAATTGACTGATGTTACGCACTCAAAGTTT